>JAAYFR010000096.1 GCA_012728155.1 Bacteroidales bacterium
CCCAATTTACTTAGACTTACAAATATTGCTGCTGACCTTGCCTGACAGTTAATCGATTTTTCTTGATTGAATTCAATATCTGTAAATGCATTAAATTCGAGTATCTTTTTAGACAAACTTTCATTTCTATATAAAGAACTAATATAAATCCAATCATAAAACATTGTTTTAGGCTCTCTTTCCCAGATTGTGTCTTTGTAATTAAAATGAATTAGATTACCTGAGGATTTAAGCCTTTCATCTCTTTTGGCATCTTTAGGATGAACATTGAGTAAATCTCTGTAAGGCCCTCCTCTTTCAAAAACTTTTGAAGATTGAAATATATTTTCAAGTGGGTACTCCATATCTGTGTTTATTTCATAGAATTTTAAATTAAAGGCGCTTAATGCAACACCAGTAGGGTTAGTTGATTTTGTAGAAACTTCAAGTATCTGCAAGGACTTATCCATTTTATTAACACTCTCATGCATTGATCTGATTGATTTTTGTTTCTGTGAAACAGCAAAACCATTAAAGTATTCAAACTCAACTTCAATCTCTTTGTATATTGGATATTCAGATGGTGTTGAAATGAAGCAAATTCTTTTTGCCATAGTTAGCTCTCCTTTTTCCAAAACATATAGTCTTTCCTGGCATCAAAGAAGCCTGGAACAATTTGATAATCATATTTTTCCAATAAATCTGTTCCATACTTTGTAATATACTCATCAATGTCAGGCTGCTTTTGAAAACAAATACAACCTATATACTTCTTATCAATAGCGTCACTTATTAATACTTCAGCTTGTGGATCGGTTGTTATGTAATCACTTATTTGCAGGGATGCCCTTTGTATCACCTTATTCTCTTTTGTTGTAAGAGAATCACAAAACATATTTTCAAAAGCCGTTGCCGTACATAACTCTTTTGCACTTGAAATCCGTGGAAACACACCCGCTGCATTAGTTTGACAGTAATATGTTATATTTGACGGTGAAAACAAAACATCTTTATCAAGTACTATTACTACCCAGCTTGATCCAGGAAATTTATACTCTCTAAATGTGTAGAACAGCTTATAATTTGGAAAAGTTATAGAACAACTTGTACAATCAAGTTTTGAATCAATACGCTGCTCATCATTACGGACCGAAGGTATTTTCATTTTTTGCTGCATACTTACAGGAATTAACCCATTCTTAAGTATACTATTTAGGTTATCGATACGAGTAAAATGCACTAAATACTCAATTTTCCTACGCGAAACTATTTCCTTAATCTTATCTGCCTGTTCATTTTTTATTGTTAGAAGGGTTTCCCTTTTGGGAAAGAAATTTTCCATAATGGAATTTAAGTCAAAAATATTATCCCAAGAAGCGGCGTATTCACTCATAAATGATGGTTTACTTATAGGATTGGCATTTTGCTGGGGCTTTTGCTGAACTAAGTTCCTTTTTTCATTTGTAATGTCTTGTTGCTTTATCTTATCCCGTTTCTTTTTTTCAATTTCTGAATTTATAAATTCAGCTATATTACTATCATTTACAGAAATAAAGCTTTCAAAAACATCGGGATATACAAACTTCTTTTCTCCCTGTGAAAAGCTAATAACTAAATAATTTTCATCATACTGTTTAATTATGCC
>JAAYFR010000097.1 GCA_012728155.1 Bacteroidales bacterium
GTGTAAGATATTAAAAGAAGTCGGCATACAAACCAGCCACCCAGAATTGGAAACTGCTCCTTTCCTTTTGTGGGGACATTCCGGAGGAGGATATTGGTCGCTTGCCATGCTACGGGATTATCCGGAGCGGATTTTAGCTGTGGTCTGCTATTCTGCGGCAGGAGATCCTCAATGGGATTATTCTTGCAAAGCTGCAAAGATTCCATTACTTTTACGCCATGCGGGTGCAAATGACGGTACACCGGAAATTCGTTGCCCCGAAACGGCAGCCAACACATTCAACAAACTCCGTTCAATGGACGCCCCTGCAAGTATCGCCTATAATGAAGGACAGAACCATAACTTCAGTTATCTTCGTTATATGATGATCCCTTTTTTTGAAGCTGCATTGAAACAACGTTTGCCTCAAGATGGCTCTTCTGGGTTAAGAGATATTCAACGGGATAAGTCATGGCTTGGCGACACCTTGTCATTCGCTATTTTCAAAGAATCGGACTATAGAGGTGATAAAAGCAGCATGTGCCTGTTTCCCGACGAAACGACAGCCAGAAATTGGCAAGAGTTCGTTTCCACCGGAACGGTTATCGACACAACACCTCCTCCACCTCCCTTTGACCTAAGAGTGGGAAACGAGGAGAATTCATTCGTTATCACATGGCAAGCTGATGCCGATATAGAGTCGGGGATCATGCATTTCAACATCTATCAAGACGACAGGCTTATAGGCCGGTTACCGGAAGCCGGATCATACCAGACATTTGACACGAACGGAGATAATACTATTCCCATAAATGTTCCCAAAATGAAATATATAATTGGTAAGCCAACAAAGAAACAAACAAAAATTAGTGTACAATCGGTCAATCATTTTAATTTACAATCAGAAAAAACAGAAATAATTTATAAATATATTTAGAAATGATGCAAATAATTATATTGAAAAAAAAATCCGCGGTTACCGTTCTTTTATCCCTTCTTCAGGCAATTTTTTTTATTGCATGTAGTAATGACAATATTCAAAAAGAATATAAGATGGAGAATATCCATGTGAATAAAACAGCACTCACCATGGAGATTGGTGACAAGCAGCAACTCACAGCTTCCGCAATTCCGGCAGTTGCCCATCAACCGGCATTTCGATGGAGTTCAACCGATGAAAGTGTTGTGACAGTCACGGCTGGAATGGTAGAAGCAATAAACGAAGGCACAGCCTCAATTATTGTCGCATACGAGGATGTAGAGATGAATATTCCCGTAAAAGTAGAAGCTATAAAAACCGACCAAGGAGCCATATTATATAACAAGAATTTGGCTTACAACAGTTCCCTGACCGAGTTGGAGTTGAATAACGCGGGGAAATACAATGATGAAGGTTTATACATTACCTCAACAGCAAATGTGGTACAACTCGACAAGTTCTACGCGTTGGCCGAACGGATGGTAAAATACCATGTCACGTTGGCACCCGACGCCAAGGCAATCTTCAAAAGCAGCCAAGGTGATTTCAATGCCTATATCGATGTTCCGGGTAAACGTATAACCATCGGCACGACTCCCGTGACCGAAAAGGCAGTCCCGTTTCTTCAGGGGAACAGGGAATACATCATTGAAATCTACCATATTTATCAACAGTCGAAAGTACGTGTCATTGATGTCCAAACCAATGAAGCCGCGGAAGTCTCTGTCACGAACGATGGACAGGGAGGTGTGGGCAAAGGCGTAATAAATACAGGATTCAGCGTGGGGATGCAATGGGATCACTATTGTTTCGGTTTGGCAAGCGGCACATCCATGTTGGTAAAGCAAATCACCGTATATTCACTGAAAAAAAAGGTGAAAGTATTGATATACGGTGATTCCATCACGCAACCGGAAGGTTATTTCCCGACAAGCGATTTTCCGCAGGCATGGACACAGATGATCATCAGCAAATTAAACGGCAATGCGATGTCCAGCGGGCGAGGCGGTGCCCAGATTGGCATGGTATTGGATTATATCAAGAATGAACTGCCTTATATCGAAGCCGAATATGTAATGGTTACCATAGGCACCAATGGGGGTAACACCGAAGAAAATCTGTCCGAGCTGGTGAGTTATATCAGGGAACAGGGTGCTATTCCCATTTTGAATAATATCCCCTGCAACGAAAGCGGCACACAAATAGAGAATAATCAACTCATCGAGCAGGTACGGAAAAAGTTCGGGATCAACGGCTGCAAGTTTGATATGGCCACCTCACTGGATGGTGACGGGAAAGAGGTGGATAAATCAATGATGTACTGGGAAGATTATACCGGAAGTTGGGGATGGCAAATTTATCACCATCCGAATGAAAAAGGCGGCAAAAGTATGTACGAACGTAGCTTGATCGATATTCCAGAGATTTATAAATAATTATATTCACTAAAAAAAATTATCATGTACAAGTATTCTGTTATTTTAGGCAATTTAGGAAACACTTGCGATCGTTTTTGCAAAAGTTACAAAGACAATCCGAGCACGGAAGAGATGTTGGCCAGGGCAGTCAAAATCCCGTATGTGGAAGGTATTGAACTGGTTGGAACATGGGATATCCGTCCCGATAATGTAAAGGACATGAAGAAACGGCTGGAAGACTATGGTAAGACCTGTGTCTCCATTATTCCCGATGTATTCACCGTAAAAGAATACGGCAAAGGAACCATCACGAATAGTGACCCCGCTATCCGTCAGCATTCACTCGATTACCTGCGTCAAATGAGTGAGATCGCCCTGGAGATGAACTGCAAGATTGTCAACCTATGGATGGCGCAAGATGGTTATGATTATCTGTTGACCACCAATTATAACCGGAAACGGGATTGGTTAAGGGACAACACCGCCGCATTGGCAAAGGAATTTCCAACTTTGCAATATGCGTTGGAATATAAGCCGAAAGAACCGAGAAACTTCTCATACCATGCCCGGATGGCCGACACCCTCCTTGCGGCAATAGAAACCGGTTGCCACAACGTAGGTATCTGTATTGATACCGGTCACGGCTTCTATGCCGGTGAAAACGTGGCTGAAGCGGTGGTATTGGCAAAACGTGCCGGCGACCTGCTCTTCCACATGCACTTCAACGACAACCACGGAGGATGGGACGATGACATGATCGTGGGTTCGGTACACAGCACAATTTATATTGATCTGATCTACCAGTTGAAAAAGGCCGGTTA
>JAAYFR010000098.1 GCA_012728155.1 Bacteroidales bacterium
CCACAAACAGGGGATAAAATACATCGATCACTACTCCTGCAACCATGTGCAGAGGCCTCGCGATGAACAGGAGTTTCACAAACTGCACCGGAACCACCGCCACCATGTACTGTTGTTCCACGATCCCATCGCGGCCAAGCATGCCCAGTATGAAGGACATCGCTTCCAGGATATCTGCGAGGTGGATGTGCGGGACGGAAGCAGGGGATACGCCGCGCAGTACCAGATGGAGGCGTTCTGCCATAACAACCCGGGATTTCTGGATATGCATGTCAAATATTTGAAGCGGTTATTGGCCGAAGTCCCCATCGACGCGATCGAAGTGGATGACATGTGTGATTATGTCGGTCTGGCCGCCTGCGGGTGTAAATATTGCAGGGAACGGTTCAAACGCGATTACGACCGGGAAATCCCCCCCTTCGGCGACAAGAGTTTCTGGGGAGACACCTCGGGAGCAATGGCATATTGGGGTAATTATGACAATCCCGCCTTCAGGGACTTTATCCGGATGAAAGCCGACAGTATCGCGGATCATGTGAAATTAGTAAAAAATACGGTCGGCAAACTCCCTCTATTGACATGCACTTCGAGTACAGGCCCCATCTCACTGAATGTCATCTCGTTGAACTTGGAAAGGATGTCTCCATACCTCGATTTTTTCATGCTGGAAAATGTGGGGGCAACTGTCAGGTCCACCAATTGGGTGAGGATGGATGCCGAAGCATTACACCAAAAAGACATTGCCATGCAGAGGGGAAATGCTCCCGCCATTGCGTTAAGTTCCACGATTTATGAAAAGGGAGCATACCTCGGTTGGGCATTAAGCCGCTTCTGGGGTGTGGCTAATTGGAGCAATTTACTCAATCGACGGTTGGAGGAAGAACCACCCAACGCCCGGGAAATGGCGGAAGTGATCCATGAATGGAATAACTGGGAGGTAGACAACAGCGATCTCGATTACCGAAAAGGGGAAGACCTGGTCGAAGTCCGGCTTGTCAGCAACAGCTATTGCCGGGATAACGGATGGCGCGACAAAGAGGGGAAAGAGCATTGGACCCGTTTGAGGGCATGGTCGGAATCATTAGTGAACCACAATGTGGGATACCGGTTTGTGAGAGCCGGCGAGTTGGGCGATGCCACCATGTTGAAACGGGAATCCACCCCCTTGGTACTCGATGGGGTGGCTTGTGTTTCAGACAAACAGTGCAAGGCCCTTTCCGATTACCTGGCATCGGGGGGAAAGGCATGGCTCGCGCTACCCTTCGGCACCCACGACGAGAAAGGGTTCGAACGGGAAGAACCCCTGTCGGAACAGCTATTGAAGGCGCATGGGAAACGGATCACCCTGATTGAATCGGCCATTCATTCCGACCCCTTGGAAGGACTGATAGCGGCGAAGAAGTTTTCCCCGGTCATCCGCCAGACCGCCGGCGACAAACGGGGGGCGGCAAGAATCCGGTTCTACGATGGCGAGTTTACCCTTCATTTCTTGAACAGGGCGATGGAGGCTATTCCGCATCCGGGTATAGAGGACAGTAGGGGAGCCGTCATCCAGGATATCGAATCCCTCATCACTGACAATAGGCTCTCTTACGAGATAAGGATGGACGCTTTGCCCCACTCCCGGTATGTTTTGAGAAGCCCGGAATTAAAAGACAAAAGCCGGGAAGTAATATCCGGCAAGGGGAAAAAGGGGTATCAACACCTTAAAGTGGATCTGACCGGCATCAATGTATATTCCATCATTCAAAAGGGATAACTGCCCGTAAATTTTCACAATGATAAATTGAGATTAGATTGACTATGTGCTTAAAAAAAATAAATATTATTTTAATACTCGCCTTCTCACTCACAAATCTTCTATTTGCCGGTGACAAGGGGTATGCCCGTCAGGAGGGTGGTATTTTCTATATCGGGAACAATAAGATTGAACGAGAATTCCAATGGAACAACGGAAATTTGATAACCACGAAGATTATCGATAAGATGAACGGGAAAGTGTGGGAAAGCGAGGCAAAACAAGCCGATTTTTTCGTTCCCGGACAAAGCGACAAGAACATGAAACCCGGGAAATGGGATATCAAGCGCGTCGAAACACCTGCATCCGATCCATACTCGGAAGTGACGGTAGAATACGCGCTGGAAGGATTATCCATCAGAAGGGTTTTCAGAATATATGATGATTGCCCCGCCATAGGCATAGATACCTACTTAAAGGGAAAAGCAAAAAATTCGTGGATTGTCCAGGAGAAAGATCTGGGGAAATGGAAATACTTACCACAAAGGAGCATCCTCTCACAGTGGGAGGAAATCCCCGTATTGGACCAAATGAGTTTTAGCGGCAAGCACTGGAAACTGAACCTGGTTGAGTTTACCGACAATTCCGATTCACACAACACCTTTGTAAAACCCCATTCAGAGACAACCTATGCAGAAAATGTGTACAAAGGCAACATCCTGTTTTTGGCAAATTTGGAAGAGGATCTGGGCATTTTTTATCTGAAAGAATCTCCGTTAGCTCCCTCCCAATTAGCCTATCCGGGAGCCGATTTCGTGGTCAAATTTGGGGAGGTCAAAACAATTGGAATTGGAATTACCGCCTCTGATTTACAAGGCGATGAATGGATCAAGACATACAGCATTGTTTTCGGCGTCTCCGCCAATGATGAGTTAAGCCAGTTGAAAGCGTTGCACAGTTACCACAAGAGTAAAACGCCAAAAGTGGATATGATTTCGATGAATACCTGGGGAGACAGGGGGTCGCTCGATCGGTTGACCGAAGAATTTTGTTTCAAGCAGATAGAGGCCTGTGCAAAATTAGGCATTAGCCATTTTCAACTGGATTGGGGATGGCAGGAATATGCCGATTACACGGATAAGGATGGTGTGCTTGTGAAAAAATGGACTCCCAAACGGTCGCTCTTCCCCAATGGTCTTGAGAAAGTGGTAGCCAAAGGCAGGGAAGCAGGCGTGGAAGTCTGTCTCTATTTTGTCCCTAACTCCAAATATGACAATGAAGGATGGGAAAGAGACGCTGACGACATCATCCATTTATATAAGGAATATGGAGTGCGTATATTCAAAATCGACGGCCAGATGATGCAAAGTAAGGCCGGAGAGGTCAGGACACGGAAAATGTACGAAAAGGTGATGAGAGAGACTGATCATGCCGTCATTTTCAATTATGACATCACAGCCGGACAGAGAGGCGGGTATTTCTTTTTGAACGACCACGGCAATCTGTTCATCGAAAATCGCTACACCGATTTCACCAGTTATTATCCCTATAAAACACTTCGCAATATATGGATGTTGTCGAAATATGTTTCAGCAGAAAAAATACAGGTCGAGTTTCTCAATAAATGGAGGAACCAGGAGAAGTACGGGGAAGATATCTTCGCGCCGGCCCATTATTCCATGGATTATCTTTTTGCGATTACAATGGCAGGGCAGCCGCTGGCTTTTATGGATGTAGCCGATTTGCCCGGACAAGCATTTGAATCTCCCAACCTCATCAAAACATACAAAAGTATCCAGCATGATTTTCATCAGGGGATTATCTTACCTGTTGGCGATGAACCTTCCGGAAAGTCTTGGACAGGTTTTCAATCCATTCACGGCAACAGGGGATTTCTCCTGATATTAAGGGAATACAACCCAAACGACAGGGTCGAAATTGCCACATGGCTCCCAAAAGGGGTTAAAATAGAGCTCACACCTATAC
>JAAYFR010000099.1 GCA_012728155.1 Bacteroidales bacterium
AGGTAGGGAAACGCATTCGGGAGACCTACGAAGTAAACCTGTTACAAGATGCCAAAGGACCGAAGCAGGTGCTGGACGCTGATCCGGATACTTATCTGCTGCTACGCGGAAACAAGCGTGAAATTGTCATTACACTCCCCGCCCCCGCCACGATCAACCGGGTGATGCTGCAGGAGGCCATTGCCACCCATAGCGAACGGGTGGAGCAACATGCGGTGGATGCCTGGATCGACCATCAATGGAAAGAGATTGCTACCGCCACCAATATCGGTTATAAACGTATCCTCCGTTTTCAGGAGGTTACTACCCATAAACTCCGTCTGCGGGTATTGGAATCTCGCCTCGACCCGGCTATCAGCCATATATCTGCCCACTATTACCGCAATTGTCCACCGCAATTGTCCCTTATGAGCGATAGGGAGGGTATGGTGATTGGTGTTCCGTTTGATTTTTAAGTATATTTGTATCCGATCAATAACTAAATATATTCATTATGAAGAGAAGAAAGATAATTCTGGTTGTGCTGTTTCTCACCGTGATCCACACTCATTCACTGTTCTCTCAACAACCTGTATGGAGTGAGACCAAAGAGCAGAAAACGCAAAGGATGGAGTGGTGGAGACATGACCGGTTTGGGATGTTCATCCACTGGGGTATTTATGCTATGCCGGCAAGGCACGAATGGGTACAACTTTATGAGAAAATTCCGGCTGCCGAATACCGGAAATATTTCGACCGCTTCAATCCCGATCTTTATAATCCCGAAGAATGGGCGGCCAAGGCAAAAAAAGCAGGTATGAAGTATGTGGTACTGACTACCAAACATCACGACGGTTTTTGCCTGTGGGACTCCAAATATACCGATTATAAAGTGACCAATACCCCTTATGGGGAGGACCTTATCAAGCCGTTCGTTGAAGCATTCCGCGCCGAAGGGATCCGTGTTGGTTTCTACTATTCGCTGATTGACTGGCATCATCCACATTTCGCTTTCGACCGGAACCATCCCCCCGTGCCAACCGGTTCGGAAGAGAGAGAAAAAGAGAATGCAAAGCGGGATATGAATATCTATCGTCAATATATGAAAGATCAGTTGAGGGAACTATTGACCCAATTTGGTCAGATTGACGAGCTGTTCATGGACTTCTCCTATCCCGGTGAAGGGGGAAAAGGGCACCAGGATTGGGATTCGGAAGGGTTGGCGAGGCTTGCCCGCGAATTGCAACCCCAGATCATCATCAACAACCGGATGGATTTGGGGCATACCGACTGGGGGTGGGATTTTATCACCCCGGAACAGTTTATGCCGCAGGAATGGCCTACCGTCGATGGTGAACGGGTGCCATGGGAAACCTGCCAGACTTTCTCCGGTTCATGGGGTTACTATCGTGACCAGTACACATGGAAAAGTACCCATCAATTGATTGTGATGCTGATAGAAACTGTGAGCAAGGGAGGGAATTTGCTCCTCAATGTGGGGCCCACCGCACGGGGAGTCTTTGATGATCGTGCCAATGAGCGTCTGGACGGTATCGGCCAATGGATGCGCTTCCACGATCGCTCGATCTATGGTTGTACGCAAGCACCGGACGAATACACGGCACCTCAGAACTGTTTAATGACTTATAACCCCGAAACCCACAGGCTCTATATCCATGTATTGGAATGGCCTTTCAAGTCGCTTCACCTGCCGGGAATGAAAGATAAGATTGAATATGCCCAACTATTGAACGATGCTTCTGAGATAAAATTCCACTCCCGCACCCAGACCGGCAGCCATACGGTAGAGACATCGCGGGAAAACGACGTTATTCTGACCCTTCCGGTAGAACGGCCCAATACCGACGTGCCGGTAATTGAGTTATTCTTGAAATAATCAAGCAGATCATATCCGGTCGTAGGGCAACTGTGCCAACATGTCGGAGATCTTGTCCACTGCCTCCTTCATCGGTTTTTCTACCATACTCCTGATGAAGGGGTTCAGGTCGGCTTTGACTGTCATCCGGAGGCGGGTATCTTTTTCGGCTTTAGCCACCAGTTGTATCCAGAGGAAAATATCGAAAGGGAGCCCTTCTGATTTGAACTTAACCAATTTGTTCGGCTCACGCTCTACCACGAGGAAAGATACTGCTCCAACCGGATCCACCTGGAAAGAGACGCTGTCTTGGTCGAATGAGAATTCCTTGATTCGCTCTTCGGGAATCATATCAGTTACCAGATCAAGTTTTCTCAGATCGGAGAGCACACGAAACACATCGGCATCGTTGTGGAGTATAGTTTTCACTTCACTGGTAATTTCGGTCATTTTTTTAATTTTTTCACGGTTTGTCCCCAGTTCTGCGGATCTTTACGCCAATCTTGCAACGTCTGTAATTCCGATTCATCAATATAGTCGGTCGCCAGTGCTTCGTCCAGGATCGCATCGTAATTACAAAGTGTGGTAAGCTCCACCCGTGCATCATGCATCCGTTTCTGGGCGAGAGGAAATCCATAAGTAAATATGGCCAGCATGCCAAGGACATCCGATCCGTTATTTCGGATGGCTTCCACCGCTTTCAGGCTGCTACCTCCCGTAGAAACCAGGTCTTCCACCACAATCACCTTCTGTTTCGGGCGCAGGTCACCTTCGATCATATTTTCCAGGCCGTGGTCTTTTGGTGCCGAACGGACATATACGAAAGGCAATCCAAGTGCATCGGCCACCAGTACACCGGGTGCAATGGCACCTGTGGCAACTCCTGCCACCGCATCAGCCTGTGGATACTTTTCGAATACCAGGCGGGCGAACTCCACCTTCACAAAATTACGGATTGTCGGATAAGACATCAGCTTCCGGTTGTCGCAATATATGGGTGATTTCCAACCGGAGGCCCAAGTGAATGGGTTAGAGGGCTGTAATTTAATGGCTTTAATTCTAAGGAGTTTTTCGGCTGTTAATTTCTGTAGTGGGTTCATATGATTCATTTGTTTTTGTCATCTCTTTCGCAGATTAACCACAAAAGTACGATTTTTCAAATTTATTTGGTGTTCTTTTTGAAAAAAAAAGGGTTAAAAGACCTCGCCGAGGGTGGCAATACTGATTTTCACTCCCTTACATGCTTGTAGGGCTATTCCACACGCCTCCAGTGTAGATCCTGTAGTAATCACATCATCCACCAGTAACAGATGTTTCTGTTGGAACAGCAGCGGGTCTGTCACTTTAAAAATATCTTTCACATTCTCCCAGCGCTCCGTCTTGGTCCGTTTTGTTTGAGTGGGGTTATATATAATTCGGACAAGATTATTTGTGGAGAGAGGCAGGCTGGTAATATCAGAAAGCCCTTTGGCAATTATCTCAGCTTGGTTGTATCCTCTAAATTTCTCTCTTTTGGGATGGAGTGGCACCGGCACGATCAAGTCGATCGAGTCAAGGAATTCACTTTCCATCAGATCTTTACCGAACATTCTTCCCAGTAGCAGGCCGATAGCCTGTTTGTGGCGATATTTCAGGTGATGAATCAAGGGTGGCAGGGTTCCCCCTTTGGCGTAAACAGCATAAGAGGCAATTCGTTCGAAAGGTATTCGGCCGGCCATCAGCTTTTCCAGATCGTTATCCGGCTCATTGAAGTTATGGGTCTTGGGTAACTTATAGAGGCATTGCAGGCAGACCCCCTCTTCTCCGGGGAGCAGCTCATTACCGCAAACGACGCATACATTCGGATAAAAAAGGTGGATCAATTCACCCCACAACCTATTCCGTTTCATCGAAAGAGTCCTCTATTTTCATTTGCTTCATACAGTGCAATATTTCTTCCATTGAGAAGCCTTTTCCCAACGCATACCGGATCAATTTTCCCCGTTTTTCGTAGTTTGATGTTCCGGTCACACTTTTCCATTTTTTTTCAAGCAAAGGCTGTAATGAGTGGCTGAATGAGTTTTCGGACAGCTCCGCGAGTCCCTCTTCAATCAACTCCTGAGGTAGCTGTTTGTACTTCAGGGAGAGTATGATTTTCCTCTTTCCCCACTGATTGAAGTGGAGTTTGTCATAGATATAACTACGGATAAACCGTTTCTCATCGATATATTTTTCTTTTTTCAGCCGGCTGATGATTTTATCTGTCAAAGGTTCCGGAACTCCCATTCTTTGTAATTTCCCGGCAATATCAAAGGGAGCACACTCCTTTTGTGAACAGATCCGTGCCATCTTTGCATAGGCTTTCTCCTCGGTTATGATTTCCCCTTTTCTATCCATCATTTCTTGGTTTTACGGCACGTACCATCCGCTCATTTCCCGAAATATCTCTTCTCAGTTCGATTGAGATAAATCCTTTTCCATCAAGCATATCGCATACCTCTTTCCCTTTATTTCTGTTGATTTCGAAATAGACTTCTCCTCCATCATGGAGTGCAGAAAGTGCCACTTCGGCAATCCGTTCATAGAAAACCAATGCATGGTCATCGGCTACAAAAAGTGCCTCGTGTGGTTCAAAATCGAGGACATTTATCTCCATGCTACTCTTTTCCGATTCAGTCACATAAGGGGGGTTGCTCACGATCAGGTCAAAGGTGGAATTATTCTCTACAGGCTGAAAAATATCCCGCACCAAAAAATGAACGCTCACCCTATTTAGGAGTGCATTTTCCGAAGCCACCCTTACAGCTCTTTCCGATTTATCCCACGCATGCACATCGGTATGAAGCATTTTTTTCGCCAGTGTGATGGCGATAGCGCCGCTACCGGTTCCGATATCCAATATTGAGTGGGGAGATGATCGGTTTTCGGTAAGGATCCACTCCACAAGCTCCTCAGTCTCAGGTCGAGGAATAAGTACATCTGGTGTAACCTTGAATGGCAATCCGTAAAATTCTGTCTTTTCCACTATATACTGTATCGGTTCTCCTTTTTTCAGCCTATGGAGAATATCTTCTATTTTCCTACGCTCCGAACCGGATAAATGATTATTTTTGTCTATCGTTATGCTTGTGTGTAAGTTGCCACATATCTCTTCGAGGATGAGTTGAGTGAGGATGGATATCTCCGGTTTTGAGTAGATACCCTCCAATTCCTGCAAAATATGTTGCATTGCGTGTTGCATAACGAGTACAAATATAACAAAAAAATGGAGTTGAATCCGCTGTTTATGGAAAGATGCCTTCAGCTGGCCCGCAAGGGTGAAGGCTTCACAAAACCGAACCCTTTGGTGGGTGCGGTAGTGGTGCACAACGGTACCATCATCGGCGAAGGGTTCCACCGCCACTATGGGGGAGCGCATGCGGAGGTGAATGCCATAGCCTCGGTAAGGGAGGGTAGGCTCCTTTCTGAGTCCACCCTTTATGTATCTCTTGAACCTTGTGTTCATCATGGGCAAACCCCTCCCTGTACGGAATTGATTATTGCTAAAAAAATTCCACGAGTTGTAATAGCCACCGGTGATCCCAACCCAAAAGTATCCGGCAAAGGCATTGCGATGATGAGGGAGAGCGGTATTGAGGTAACGGTAGGGATGCTGGAAAAGGAAGCGCGTGAACTGAACCGGATCTTTTTCGTAAATCAGCTTTATAACAGGCCATTTGTTGTTTTAAAATGGGCTCAGAGCAGTGACAGTTACATGGATTGCTCTCGCATACCGGGTGATGGGAAGAGTCCGGTTCTTTTATCCAACTCGATAACACAGACCATCGTCCATAAATTCCGCACTCAGGTGCAAGGCATCATGACAGGCACAAACACCGCTCTTTTGGACAATCCCCGGTTGACAGCCAGGAAATGGTTTGGTGATGACCCCATAAGGGTGGTGATTGACAGGGAAAATAGAATTCCTGCCGATGCTTTTCTTTTTGATGGAATGGTACCTACCATTGTCTTCACTGCATCTCTCCCCACTCAGAGAACAAAACAGAAGCATGTGAAGCATATCGTTATAGACTTTTTGGGAGATACCAATAGAGAAATCTTAACCCGCCTATTCGAAGAGAAAATATACTCTTTGTTGATTGAGGGGGGGGCTCATCTCCTCACCTCTTTTATTGAGAAAGAGATGTGGGATGAAGCCTATATTGAGATAGGTGAGAAGGCTCTTCACGCAGGGGTGAAAGCTCCGCTCATTCAGGGGGATATGGAACTCTTTAAAAACTATCCGGGATCGGTTCAATTCTATTTAAAGAGTAAAATAACTCGAAATTTTCATTAAATATTCATTTTAATGTGGTTATAGAGAAAAATCTTTCTACTTTTGCATATCCTAAATAACTGTGGAGTACAATATTTTTGAAACAAATGATATCTAAATATTTCCTTAGGGCATCACTACTTATTACAAACTTATTGTTGTTTTCGTCATGTTTTCGTTCATCTGACGATAATATGGATTACCCTGTTGATCCTCAAATATATGCCATTTCCATATCTTCCAAAGCCGATACCGCCAGCCTTTTACCGGATGTAGCCTTTACGATTGACCAGGTAAATGGAAAATTGTTCAACAGAGAGCCACTTCCCTATGGGTTCCACGTAGACAGTGTAATGCTCACTCTTAGCAGTTCGAATAGTTATTTCTTATTTAGCAAAGTAGAGCTCACCCTCGAAGCGGACTGCACATATATATGGCTCTCGGATTCAATTCCAATTCCCCGATTGAGTAAGATAAAAACCACCGCTCCAGATGGGATAACCTCTAAGGAGTATGATTTCAAGTTGAATATATACCAAGAAGATCCCTATATCCTCACTTGGAAAAAAATAAGTGGAGATTATCTCAATTATCCCGTAGAGAGTCAACCGACCATTCTCTACAAAAACAGGTTTTACACCTATTATCGATCGGGGGATGAGATTAAAGCCGTTTCCGCTGCCATCTCCGATAAACCCGTATGGGATTCGGTTATCTTATCCGGTATTCCTCACACTCTTCGTCTCTCATCGGTTATTACATCGGGAGATCTCATTTATGCCCTCGATGCGGCAACAGGAAATGTTTATTGCTCTTCCGACGGTTCCAGTTGGGCTGCCGTAAAGACAGACTACGAAGTGGCAGCGCTCTATGGGGAACTCCCTTTTGCTACGAAAGGTACTATTTTACTGGCGGTAACTGACGGTGAGAAGATCAAGTTTGGCCGTGCAAACAATAATTTTTCGGAAATAGTTTTGATGAATGATTTGCCGGTCAATATGCCGACACAAAATTTTTCAGCGATGAAGGTTGAAAGTGCGACCTCCTATGCCAGCAAATTTCTCTTCTTGGCGGGGGGCGATAGTGCTCACGATCTCTTCAATAATAATATCTGGATGTTGCAGGAAGATGAGGGTGTGATTAAATATATCACCTCAAAAATGCCGAGAGAAACTGTTTTAATAGGGAGCAGTCTCTTTTTCTATGACGATAAACCCTATCTGATGACTATGTCAGCCGGAGAAAATAGATTGATCTATTCAGAGAATTTTGGTGCAGATTGGATAAAAGCTGGAGAGAACCAATCTTTACCGGATGATTTTGCAGCGAGGAAGCATGCTTCTGTAGTGACTGATGCGAATAATAACATATGGATATTCGGTGGAATATCTTCATCCAATGGCCAACTTGTGGATCTCTGGAAAGGGAGGCTCAATAAATTTGGCATCGATTGATAAAAGCCATTTTTGGGGTTGCACCGTATTTTGTACTGTACAATTTATCTGCTAAATCTGCGTTAGAGTAGAGACAATAATACTCAAACAGAATGAAAGCTGAAAGATTTGTCGTTCTCTTATTTGTTGTAATGACGCTCTTTATGTTGATTTCCACTGCAGATGGGCAGGCGCAGGAATATAAGTACGAAATGGGAGGTGCTGTGGGCAGCTCGTTTTATATGGGCGACGCAAACAGGAGCAGACTTTACCTTCACCCCGGATTGAGTGGGGGGATTCTCTTTCGATACAACCTCAATTTTCTCTGGAGCATCAAAACCGGTCTCTCCGTCGCCACTGTTTCAGGAGAAAGTGAAGAGTCGGGCAATTCCTTCCCATTCGGCGGTCGAGCCTCTTTTCATCGTACGCTGGCAGAGTTGGGCACACAAGTGGAGTTTAATTTTTTCCCTTATAGTGACAGGTATGCATATCTCGGGACTAAAAACTATACTCCTTATCTGTGTACAGGGGTGGGTGTCACCTATGCGTCGGGGGAAAAAACCTTTTTTGGTGCAAACATTCCTTTTGGAATAGGGTTTAAGTATAAATTAAAAAACCGGATGAATATCGGCATTGAGTTTTCGATGCGGAAATTGTTCCGTGATGATTTTGATGTTACTGAGAAAACCACCGGATGGAGTCTGGATAATCCTTTCAGCATTGAAAGCAGTCTCCTTAAGAACAGGGACTGGTACTCATTTACAATAATTTTCCTGACATGGGAATTTGCTACTCGTGAAGATCCTTGTCGTGGAAATTAACAATTCAGAGAGAAAGAAGATGCCGTTGCTTGACAAGATAGAGAGAAATCGACTGCCCGCCCATATCGCCATTATTATGGACGGTAACGGTCGATGGGCGAAAAAGAGAGGGATGGAGCGAAGCGAAGGGCATAAAGAGGGGGTGAATGCAATAAAAAAAGTGGTGGAAGCTGCGTTGAAGGCATCGGTACAGTATCTGACACTTTACGCTTTCTCCACTGAAAACTGGGGTCGTCCTACTGAAGAGGTGCAGCAATTGATGGATTTGATGATATATGCCATTTCGAGGGAGACTCCCGATTTAAAAAAGAACGGTGTAAAGATTTGTTGTATCGGAGATATGGATCGCCTCCCGAAATATGCAGCTACTGCAATGGAGGAGTGTATTCAGGAAACCGCACAGGGAACGGGGCTTACTTTAGTGCTTGCGTTAAGTTATTCCTCAAAATGGGAACTTGTCGCCGCTGCCAGGAAGATAACCGCAGACGTTGTAAAAGGAGTTTTACAGGAAGGAGATATAAATGAAGAGACTTTTGCCAGTTATCTTACTACCTGCGATATTCCCGATCCCGATCTATTGATACGAACCGGTGGTGAACAACGTATAAGTAATTTTTTGCTGTGGCAATTGGCCTATGCGGAATTTTATTTTACCGATACTTTCTGGCCTGATTTTGGTGAGAATGACTTGTATGCAGCAATCATCGACTATCAGGGGAGGGAGAGGAGATATGGAAAGACCAGTGATCAAATAGAGAGAGTTCAATAACAGTTCTCCGCAGAGAACGAGAGAGTTATAGAAAAGAAAAATAGCACAATGTTGAAGAGAATATCTTATTTACTTCTGTTATTAATCATGTTGTCGCAGTTTGTGTTAAAGGCGCAAACCAATGACACCATTCCTTCGTCGACTTCGGACGTACCTACCGTGAACTATACGGCTGCTTCAAAAAAATACTACATTGCCAATATCGATGTGACGGGTGTGGAAGGTACCATGTACGAGGATCAGAAGTTTACCCTTGTAGGATTTTCTGGTTTGTCGAAGGGGCAACAGATCCAGATCCCCGGTGAAGAGCTATCCGATGTGGTCAAGAAATTTTGGAAACACGGTCTCTTTTCAGATATAAAAATATTGCAGACCAAGGTAGAGGGTGACAGTGTTTGGTTGGAGTTGCGTTTGACAGATCGGCCTCGGGTAAGTGATATCCGCTTCATTGGCATGAAAAAGGGGGAGCAAGAGGAGATAGAGAAGAAGTTAGGCGTTGTCAAAGGGAATCAAATTACACCTCCTCAGATATCGCGTGCCGAGATAATTATAAAAAGTTTCTTTTCCGACAAAGGGTTTGGTGATGCGGAGGTGCGGATTATGCAGCGTCCTGATCCCACACAAAAAAACCAGGTAGTACTGGAAATTGAAGTCGACAAGAAGGAGAAGTTGAAGGTAAACAGCATCAATCTAGTGGGGAACGAGGCGCTCTCCGACCGCAAATTGAAATGGGCCATGAAGAAAACGAATGAGAAGGGGAAGTTGATCAACCTCTTCCGCGCCAAAAAATTTGTGGATGGCCTCTATAAGGAAGACAAGAATAAGCTCATCGGGAAATATCATGATGAGGGTTATCGCGATGCGGAGATTATCCGCGATTCGGTGTACAAGCATGATGAAAAGACGGTCAGCATAGATATTGAACTGGAAGAGGGGCCGCTCTATCACATCCGCTCCATCAACTGGGTGGGAAATACTCATTATCCCTCTTCTCAATTGGGTTTACTCCTCAATATGTCTCCGGGAGATATTTATAACCAGAAGAAATTACAGGAGAGGTTGATTTCCGATGAAGATGCGGCTGTCAACCTATACCAGAATAACGGCTATCTGTTTTCCAATATAGATCCGGTGGAAATCAATATAGAGAATGATTCGGTTGATCTTGAACTGCGTGTGATTGAAGGACCGAAAGCCACTATTAAACGGGTAATTATCCAAGGGAATGACCGTCTTTATGAAGATATCATCCGTCGTGAGTTGAGAACAAAACCGGGTACAGTATTCAGTAAGGAGGATCTCCTGCGATCGGTACGTGAAATTGCCCAGACAGGACATTTCGATCCCGAAGCCCTTTCGGCCGATATTGGAGGAGGAATCAGTCCCAATCCTGCGGATGGGACGGTGGACATCACCTATCCATTAACTTCAAAGGGGAATGACCAGATTGAGTTTTCTGCCGGATGGGGTGTGACCGGATTAGTGGGTAAGCTCAGTTTGCGGTTGAACAACTTTTCGCTACAAAACCTGTTGAATCCTTCCATGCATAAGGGGATCATTCCTCAGGGAGAGGGGCAAACATTGGTGTTGAGCGCACAGACCAACGGTCAGTATTATCAATCCTACCAGTTTCAGTTTGTGGAGCCTTGGTTTGGAGGGAAAAGGCCGAATCATCTCTCATTCAGCGCTTATTATTCGAGAATGACCGGGTTGAACGAGCGCTTTTACAGTCAGAATATCTACTCCAATCCCTATATGTATGGATATCCCTATGGTGGTTATGGCGGTTATGGTTATGGTGGTTATGGCGGTTATGGTGGTTACGGTGGTGGCTATTATCAGGATGCGATGGAGTATAGCTACGACCCGAATCAGGTATTTAATATGGTGGGTGTCTCTTTGGGATATGGAAAGCGGCTTGAATGGCCGGATGACTACTTCCAGTTTATGGCAGAATTGGGTTATCAGCTCTACTCGTTAAAAAACTGGCGATACAATTACTTCCCATTTCAGACAGGGAATAGCAATAGTGTGACACTGGGGTTGACGCTTTCGCGTATCTCCACCGACAGTCCTATCTATACGCGTACTGGCTCTCAATTCACGTTGAGTGTGAACGCAACTCCTCCTTTCTCGTTGTGGGACGGTAGGGATTACACCAAGATGGCAGATACCAATCCGGCAAAATATAGATGGAACGAATACCATAAATGGAAGTTGAAGATACGTACCTTCACACCGCTGACACCGCTGACCGTAAAGAGGACGCCGGTGATGGCTCCCCGGGTAGAGTTTGGAGTATTGGGGCATTATAACAAGAACAAGCTGACTCCATTTGAGACATTTGATGTGGGGGGTGATGGAATGACCGGTTATACCACTACCTTCGCCACCGAGAATGTAGCATTACGTGGATATGAAAACAATTCGATTGCCACCAATGCGCGCATCTATACACGTCTCGGTCTGGAATTCCGTTATCCGTTTATCCTGGAGCCCAACTCCACTATCTACGGCATAGCATTCCTGGAAGCGGGAAATGCATGGGTAGAAGCAGAGATGAAAAATTTCAATCCATTCGACTTGAAACGATCGGCCGGTGTGGGTGTACGTATCTTCCTGCCGATGATCGGGTTGATGGGGATCGACTGGGCATATGGCTTTGATACGGTATATGGCCGAGGTTCAAGGGAGAGGGGAGGAAGTCAGTTCCACTTTATTATCGGTCAGGAATTCTAATCTGATTAACATAATTTATTAAGATACCTCTAAACGTTTTATTGTTAAGACTGTCTTTATAAGAGCCGAAACTCTTAGATCCAGAGTCAAAACAGGAAGTCCGAGATAGGGAATTTGGGAGAGTTGATTGTTTCGGTGTTTCTTAATGCTGACTTTAAAAACAAAAACAGGAAAGATATGAAGAAGATTTTTTATTTTATAGCAATATTTATGACATTCGCTGTAGGGAACAGTTATGCTCAAAAGTATGCTCTGATCGACATGGAATATATTCTGAAGAGAATACCCGCTTATGAAAGTGCGAACAAGCAACTGGAATCGTTTTCGAAGCAGTGGCAAAGTGAAGTCGATAAAGAGGTGGAAACGGTAGATGCCATGTATAAAAAGTACCAAGCTGATTTGCCGACGCTGCAAGGGAGTGAAAAGACCAATCGTGAAAATGAAATTGTGGCAAAAGAAAATGCTATCCAGGAACTGAGGAATAAATATTTCGGATCGCAGGGCGCGTTATTTAAAAAACAGGAAGAGTTAATCATGCCGATACAGGATGATATCTATGAAGCGGTCAAAGTCATCTCCACTGAATCGGGTTATTCACTTGTGGTGGACAGGGCGTCGGCTACATCCATTATATTTGCTTCGCCCGGTATCGACATAAGCGATCAAGTGCTTTCAAGGTTAGGATATTAAAATAAATAGTCTATCTTTGTAGCCGATTTTTATTGCATTACCCACTAAATAGAAATAGTAATCATGTTAAAGAAATTATTGGTTTTTTTTATTGCTTTGGCTCCATTGACAGCCATGCCCCAAGGGGTGAAAATTGCCACAGTGAATGTGCAGGAGATTTTTGGTGCCATGCCTGAACTTTCCGGCATTGAGACCCAGCTTTCCAACAAACAGGAAGAGATCAGAAAAAATATCCAGGCACTGGAAACTGAATTCAACAAAAAATTGGAGGAGTTTGAAGCCAATCCGGCTGAGTCTGACGCTGCAAGACAAGATCAGCAAAAACAAATAGCCCAGTTACAAGACAGGTATCAGACCTACATGCAAAATGGTCAGCAGGAGTTACAGCAATTACAACAGCAATTGTTAGAGCCTGTGAATAAAAAAATATTTGATGCAATCAAAGCGGTGGGAGACGAGAACAGCTACACCTTTGTGTACGATATCTCCTCATTACAAACTCCCATTGTTTATTTGACTCCTTCTGCCGTGGATGTTACGCCGCAGGTAAAAACAAAACTGGGCATTTAAACAATAAAAGGCAGAGACCTACCGAAAGGGTTCCTCGTACTGAGGAGCCCTTTTTCGGTTTACATTCCCTTGATCACCAATAGCGGTGTGTCGGAGTGGAATATCATTCTTCTTGCAATTCCGGGATTGAATATCCTTGCAAAAATATTGCGTCGCGAACTCGACAGGGATATCATATCCACATTGTTTTTCTCCGCGAACTTGTCGAGGGCCACTTCCAACACCTCATTCTGGTCGATCAGTTTGTATTCGATCTGCAGATATGGATAAAGGTCGGAAAACCGTTTTTGTACTCCCGACAGTTTGATTTCGTTCCAGACATCTTCTTTCTTGGCAATATGTGCCAGATATACCTTTACCGGATAGGGTTTTAGGAAGTTCATCATAATATCGAATGCCTTGAACTCACGCTCTTGGAAGTTGGTAAGAAAAACGATGGTCTTCATTTTCGAGAGACTTCTTATCTTGGCTCCTTCCGGAATTGCAAAAACGGGTGTCCTACAGCCTTCCATCACTTCAGCAGTTACACTGCCAATAAGATCGAGCTCCATTGCATTTTTCCCTCTTGTACCCATTACGATTGCGGTGGGGCCGATTTTTTTTGAATAGGTGATGATCTCCTCTTCCGGCAATCCTTCCACCAGGGCGGTTTTATAGGGTACCTGCGGTATTGATCCGGCAGCGATTCTGTTTTCGATCTTCTCTATCAGAGCTTGCATCTCTCTCTCCGTTCTATTCCTCACATCCTGAAACAGATCTTTGTCGGTCGTCTGCAGGGTGAAGGTGTCTCCAAAGGGGACTGATGCCGGATAAAAAGGGGTGAAAAAAGCGTGGAGTAATTTTACTTTACATCCCAGATCGTGTGCCAAATGAAATCCAAATTCACATGCAACCAGAGAGTAGTCGGAAAAATCTACCGGAATAAGGATCTCTTTCTTTAGTATCTTCTGCTCTTTCTCCTCTTCGTCGGAGGAAAAATCTACACTTTCAATAATTTGGAGGGCTCTGGGAAGATCGCTTTCGTTGATTCGTACGCGTACATTTCCCGGTATCACCGGATCAATCAGATTGATGCCGTGTATGACTGACGGAATCCCTTCCAATTCAAGGATCGATTTTAATATATGAGCTTTTTCATACGTATGGATGGCGACCGTAACCAGCTTCTCTTCGGTTGAACCGCTATTTTTTTTATCCTTTTCCATAGAGTGTTGTCTTTTGGGCATTGAAAGGGATGACTCTCCTTACATGCCAAGGTTCATAGATCACATATAAAAAACCCACTATTGCACAAGGGAGTGATTTAATAGTGGGCATTCTTTTTATTCTTCCTCTTCGGTTTCCATCGGACTGGGCTCGGGGTAATCTTTAAGACCGAGAATTTTCAGTGCCTTATCGAAGATGGTAGTATCATCAAGCACCACAATGCCGCCATTGGGTCCTGGTTCAATATGTATTCCCACACTATTGCCCTCTTTGTAGTTGTATCCACCAAAATAGTTCCTTACAGTTTCGGGTTTCATACCCAATTCCTCGGCTATCCGGTGGATACTACCGTCAGGCAGTTTGTCTTTCAGTTCTCTTAATTCGTTAAACGTAATTGTCCTTGCCATGGCTATTTATTTTTTATATGAATAATTCAATTTGGGTCATCTATTTATGCCATAAACATACATAAAAAAATAGAGAAATCAAATTTTTTATCTTAAAATTTTCACGAAAAGAATTTGGTCCTATTTTTACACTCCTATCAATGGGGTAAATTTGCTAAGAAAGGGCTAAAAATAGTGACAACAATTAGGTATAAAATGATAAATGTGCCCAATAATTTCCCCTTACTTTGATCATATGCGCTCACTTTACGGGGTGAGGGAGGATTGATAATGGTTTTCCTCAATGCTGTGTAGATCACATATAAAATGAGCGCCACGAGCGTGCCTACAATCATTCCCGCTAAGATATCAGAAATAAAATGTACTCCCAGGTAAATACGGGTATAACTGTTGATGGTTGCCCATAGTAGGGTAGTGGTCGTCACCCAGCGGTTTCGAAATATCAATGAGGGGAATACTGCCAGTCCGAAGCTGTTTGAGGCATGTCCTGAAATAAAACCGTATCTCCCTCCCCTGTATCCGTTTACAATATCTACCCAATTCTTGAAGTCGGGATGGTGGGTAGGACGAAAGCGTTCAAAGAAGGGTTTAAAAAAAGAAGATGAGATTTGATCTGTAGCCACAAATAGGAGAATAAGGAAGAGGGTAACCAGAATAGCCTCATTTCGGTGTGTCCGATAAAAAAAGATGAATAGGATAAAGAGAAATAGCGGTATCCAGATAAAACGGCCGCTAATTGTCCACATCAGATTATCTAAGAACAACGAATCGCTCCCGTTCAAAGAAAAAAAAAGGTTACGTTCAAAAGGGAGTAAGCTCTCAATAAATTCTTTCATTTTATTTTGAGGAGTAAGAAATTAGAAATATCGGCACATTAAATAATTTCCACTTCTTGTTGACGGATCCACCCCCTACTGCCGTCAGCAATCTGAATTTCAAGCCAGTTACCATCTTTATTTCTGATCTTGACTTTAGTACCCTCATGCAGCTCAAAAAGTTGATTGCTCCCCGTATCGGGTGATGCATTCACCGGCGCCGCTCCAACCATCACAATGGCGGAATCTTTGCGGCTCCGTTCACTCTTTTGGCTGAACGCAAAACTATTCGCGCCAATCATGAGCAGCAATAGTACGATACCTGTATAAAAAGCGGTTTTCCTCGCCCAAAGGAGTCGTATGAAAAGGTAAACTGCCATACAAGTCAGAAAGAGTATAAAGAGCACAATTGCCATAACAGCCCATTGGTTGGAACTGAATAGATTTCTGACGCCTCTGAACCAGTTGGTAAGGAAGAGGTTGGCGGCAGTATCGATTCGATCCACAGTTCGATTTTGTGCAAATCTCAGATTATGACGGATATCGCTATCACCCGGATCAAGGAGCAATGCTCTTTCGTACCACAGAATTGCTTTTCCCGTCTGGTTATCTCGAAAGTAGGCGTTTCCCAGGTTATAATAGAGTTGTGCTGACACCTTGTCGTCGGCCATTTCCTGCGCAATAAGTTTCTCATAAAGCGCTATACTCTTCTTATAGTCTTGATCGCGGTATGCTTGAGAAGCCCCGTCTGAAGCAGTCTCTGATGGGGTACTGGAAACAACTCCGTCGGCCTTCACTGTTTGTTGGACAGAATCGGCAGCCTCCTGACCTGAGACCCTCCCCACGCTACTCCATAGGATCAATATAAATATCAGTATGTTACGCATCACCTTTTAGAATAAAGAATAAAGATAAAAAAAACTTTTGAGTCAAGCATCAAGATGTGGAATTTTGGACCTATTTAATATGGACCGATTACAATTCAGTTCATGATTCCACTTTCCCACTTTTCCTCAGCTTACCCTCCATCTCTTCGATGGCTTTCATTGTGTCGTTATAGATTTGGCCCATCTCTGCATTGGATTCGGCAGGAGCGTACCGCGCGAATTCACAACTATCTAAAATCTCCATAAATTGATTTGCCAGCGATTCACTGACTCCTTTTTTCGATAGCTCTGCTTCAATATTATTTTTTGAAAGTCGTGCCAACGGTATCGAGAGCTTATCGCTGAAATATCCCCATATTGCGCGGAGTACCTCTTCATAGAAGTGCTCTTTATCTTCTTCTTTGAGATAGTTGTTGGCCGTTTTCAGTCGCTTGATGGCCATTTTATTTGCTTTTCGGTTACGCATCAACGCCACATTGGCATTCTCACGCGCCTGTTTCCGGTTAATCAGGAATAGCAGGATGAGTGCCAGTAGAGGAATCAAATACCATAACCAGTAGCTCACTGAACCGACAAAGAAGGATGTGGCGGAGAGATAGGATGGCTCCTCTATTTTCAGGAAGCGTATATCCTGCTCCACCTTCACATCTTGGCGGTTCACAAAAGTGCCGGTCGTACCACTTCCCTGTTCCCCTTTCTCGATCTGTAGATGCTGTTCGGCCATGGTGAGTGTCTCGTAGCTGTTCTTGGCCGGGTCGAAATAGGTGAATTCTACGGCAGGGATGGTATAGGTACCTTCATAGCGGGGGATAGCCATGTACTCTATCTTCCTGATTCCGGTCAATCCGTTAGTCGTCACATTCAATGAGTTGGTCACTGTGGGGTCATACGTCTCGAAATTGTTGGGAAATTCTATTTCCGGGTTACGGATCAGTTTCATATTTCCTGTTCCTGATACCTCCAATGTGATGGTGATCGCCTCATTGGCCTTTACTGTCGTAGCGTTGATTCCCGATTTCAAATTGAACAGACCTACCGCGTTGGCATAGCTGGGGGGTCTATTTGCCGGGAGGGGTTTCACGTTGATTGACAAAGGGTTGGTGACCAGATTTTTTTTCACATCCACCATCACCTCTTGTGTTCCGAAGAAGGTAGAGACTCTTCTTCCTGAAGGAACAGAGAAGACCATCTCCAGGCTTCCCCGGGGGATGGATATTTGTCCCGACCGTTGTGGGAACAAGAGTGTTTTGCGCAGATCGGCGGTATAATAATTTCTTCCGTTATAGCGTTCCATCTGCAATTGTTGATTTGCAGGGAGATTGATCTCTTCCACCATAAACCCTTCGAATTCGGGGAACTGTATCTTTCCGAAATTGACCACGTTCAGTGTGGTATAGAGCCTGAAAGTAACCGTAAATCCCTCCTGTTCATACGGGGCATTTTTGGAGACAATGGCCCGGATAAAGGCATCTTCTGTTGAGACGGTAGCGTTGCCGGTAGCGGCTGAACGCTCTTCATTGCGTTGTCCACCTGGTGCTGCTTCTTGTGGTGGTGTCTCGTCGGGGGGGAGTACTTTTATTTGTAGGGAGTTCGATTCATAATTACTTCCGTTTACCTTGATGGAGGCGGCGGGAATAGTGAATGTGCCCGTTTTTTTTGCTTCCAGGATATAGGTATAGGTGACGGAATTTTCGGAGGTAGTTTTTCCGTTCACTGTCCGTTGGCTGAAGCTGGTGGATATGCTGGGGCCGAACAATATGTTGAAATCGGAAATTTCGGGAAGGCGGATATCTTTTCCCTCCTGGTTGAGGAGATAGCTTAGCCGGAACTGCTCCCCTTCCACCACCGTTGCCGGGGCGGAAGCTTTAAATGTCACTTGCGCAGATAGCTGGTCGACGCCTGTCAGTAACAGCGCAAGAAAAAGAATATGTATATATATTTGTCTCATATAAGTTACCAATTCTTATTATTCCTTCTGTTATTCTCTGCCTGTTCTTCCCTCTCTTTGGCCTTGATCTGTTGTACTTTCTCCTGGGTCTCTTTTTCATCCTGTTCTATCGCCTGCAGTAGTTGTCGGGCATTGTCGCGTGACATCTGTTCCGGCTGGTCGGGTTGTTCCGCTCGTTTCTCCTGATTCTGGTCATTCTGCTGCGGTTGCTGTTCCTGTTGTTGCTCCTGATCTTGTTGTTGTTCCTGCTGGTCGTCTTGCTGATCATCGTCTCCTCCGCCCTGTTCCTCTTCATCCTGGATCATCTTCTGTACCACCGCCAGGTTGTATCGCGCCTCATCATCCTGGGGATTCAACCGCAACGCCATCTTATAAGCCTCCATCGAACCCTGCAACTCTTTCTTCTGGAGTATCGTATTTCCTGTGTTGTGCCAGGCGGCAGAGGCTGCTGTCGGATTTTCCTGCTCTAATGTGGTACAATGGTTGTACATCTCTATTGCCTGATCCCACTCTTTTTGTCGATAGAGGGCATTTCCCAAATTAAAGTTTGCCTCTTTGGATGCAGCATTTCTCTCCACCGCATTCTGATAAGATTTGGCCGCATCGGAAAATTTCTCTTGTCGGTACTCCTTGTTCCCTTTACGGATATTCTTCCGGACCTCTTTTTGTGCGGAGAGCGCTGTGGGTAGCATCATCCCCATTAGAAAAAACAGAATATATTTTATAAAAACCTTATTCATTGATCAATCCTTTGTAAAAACTGGCAATTACCATACAATTAAAAACGTGATTCAATCAGAGTATATCAGCACATCATTTGAACACCCTCACATTCCGGAAGAGCGGATTTTTCTTGTCATAAAGCAATATCTCCACCACAAGTATCGTCAGTATTATCCAGGCGAGCATTGAGAATTTCTCATCATACTCCGAATAGGTAAGAGTGGTGGTCTTGCCTGTTTCCAACTCATCGAGTTGTGTTTCCAATGCCCGGATAGCACTGTTTGAGTTGTCTGCCCGGATATAAAACCCTCCCCCACTTTGTGCGATCTCCATCGCCATCTGTTCATTGAGTCGGGAGACCACCACATTGCCTTCGGAGTCGGTCATGAAATTGCTTCCATACTCAGTGGAACGTATGGGTGAACCGTCGGGTGAGCCAATCCCGATCAGGTTGATCATCACACCTGCTTTTGCTGCTTCTGCGGCAATATTGACTGTGTTTTCACCATGATCTTCACCATCGGTAATGATCACCATCGCTTTACTTATCTCCTGGTCAGCCGATAAGCAGCTCATTCCCAGGCTAATTGCTTGTCCAATTGCCGTTCCTTGTATCGGCACAAGACTCGGATCGATGGTGTTGAGGAAGATTTTTGCCGACTGGGTATCAGATGTCAGCGGCATCTGTACATAGGCCTCTCCCGCGAAAACGATCAGTGCCACCTTGTCATTCTTGCGCAGGTCGATCAGCCGCGACAATATCTGTTTGGCACGTGCCAGCCGGTTGGGTGATGCATCTTCGGCCAGCATTGAGTTAGAGACGTCGATGGCAATGACCAATTCGATTCCCTCTTTCTCCACCGTCTCCACCTTCGTGCCGAATTGTGGTCGGGCGATCATAAATATACCGGCACACAATGCTGCAAAGATAAGCCAAAATTTCAAATAGGAACGCTTTAGGGAGAGTTCGGGCATCATCATTTTAAGGGTGGCGAGATTACCCAGTTTCTGGACATCCTTGCGTTTTCTGATATTCAGAAAGATGTATATTGCCAGCAACAGGGGCATGGCGAAAAATAGCCACAAATATTCCGGATTTCCGAATCTAAACATATCTATCCTACATTTATCAAGGGACGCTCCTCAACCACGTCCTTCGTAATAATAACTCCAACAATATCAATCCCAGCGCAGTCAGTGCAAAGGGAAGGAACAGCTCTTTATGGCGCGTTACATTCTGTACGCTGATGAGGTATTTCTCCATCTCGTCGATCTCGTCATACACCTGTCGAAGCCCTTCGGTATCTTGGGCACGGAAGTATTGTCCTCCGGTCATTGCGGCGATTTCGGTGAGTGTTTTCTCATCGATATCCACCGGCATATTTTGCATTCTGATACCATAAGGAGTATTCACCGGGGTAGGGGCCATCCCTTTGGTGCCTGCTCCCACCGTATAGACCCGGATACCATAAGAGCGTGCCAGGTCGGCAGCAGTAAGGGGAGCGATCTGCCCGCTGTTATTGGTTCCATCGGTGAGCAGGATCACTATGCGCGATTCCGATTCACTCTCTTTCAGCCGGTTTACCGAGGTAGCCAGTCCCAGTCCGATGGCCGTTCCATCTTCAATCATGCCAAATTCGATCTCATTGAGCAAGTTCAACAATATCTTATGATCGGTAGTGAGTGGACACTGCGTGAAACTTTCGCCCGCAAAGATCACCAATCCGATATTGTCGTTGGGGCGGTCGGTAATAAACTCCGACGCCACCTTCTTGGCCGCTTGTAGTCGATCGGGCTGCAGGTCCTGTGCCAGCATGGAACCCGACACGTCGAGTGCCAGCACGATATCGATCCCTTGTGTTTCTGTCTCTTCCCAGCTGTTTACCGACTGTGGACGGGCAATTACAATAATGATTAATCCAATAGCGATTATTCTGAGTGCGAATGGGAGATGCCGAAAATAGACCCTAAAGCCAGGTTTCATCCCTTTAAAAGCGCTCGTTGAGGCGAGCTTGAACGAAGCTTGCGTCTTCGACAAGCGCAGCACATACCACACGATCAGCGGGATAATGAGCAGCAACAGATATAGGTATTTAGGATGTAAAAATTCCATCGTCATTTACTTTTTTCAATATTACTCTCCTCGTCTCTTCGTTCTCCAGTCTCCTTGCTCTCCCGTTCCGTTTCAGTCTTCTCTTCTTTCACGACAGGATCAGGCTCCCGGGTCTGGTTGACAAAGAAATAGGAATTTACCAGACTCAGATCATTTTCATCGGGGTAGGGTTTGTACTTTGCAAATTTCACCAAATCGGAAGTCGACAGGATCTGTTTCAGGTTTTCATATACCGACTCTACTTCGGTTATTTTTCGGATCTCATTCAGTATCTCGCCAGAGGTCATCTCCATCGCATTGATTCCTTCTCGTTCAAAGATATAGGTGCGCAGGATATCTGTGAGTTTGCTATAGAATTCTTTCTCCCTGCCTTGCAGCCATATTTTCTCTGCTTTGAGTTTGTCCAGCTCACTAATTGCACGCACATGTGCTGGCAACACTTGCGGCGGTGCAAAAAAATAGCCTTTCTTCTTTTTATTCAATACAAGGTAGATAATATAACCAATCGCTCCGATGATCAGTATCACTCCCAATAAAATCCAGAGTATCCACAAGTAGTCGCTCCATACGAAGGGGGCTTTTTGCACCGGTTTGATGTCGTAAAGTTGCAATTGCCTGAAATCGATAGAGTCGGTCTCCCCTTTCTGGATCTTTTCCAGGTAAGCCAATGTGGAATCGGAGAGTTCCGGTGAGGTGACCTTTAACCCGAATGAGTTGGAATAGATGGTATCTGTTCCGTCGAAAAAAGGGATATAGGGTATATGGTAAAGGGTAGAATCGAACGAAGTGATTAGATAGTTGAAATTGAGGGTCATCACATTGTTTTCGATAAGGGTATCGGGGGGTAGCATGGCAATCACTTCGATACCGGGCACAATCTCTTTTTCATATACCGGAAAATGAATAATCCTCTCTTTGGGTGTAATCACTTTGAGGTTGATGAGCGCCTGTTCACCGATCAATATTTCAGTAGGCTGTACGGTTGCCTGCACGGAAGTTTTTTGTGCGGCAAGGGGAGTAACGACGAATAAAAGGCAAAGCACCACTGAGGCCGCCCAAATTGAGATGATATGTTGTTTTTTTCGTTTCAAAGTTACTTTCTCTGTTTAAATAGTTGTAGTAACAATTTCACATAATCGCTTTCGGTGGAGACCGACACGCTATCCACGCCGCTCTGTCGGAAGGTATTGTCCATCGATATCTGCAGGTCGTTCCACCACGAGCGGTAGCGATCCCTCACCTTTTTGGAAGAGGTGTTGATCCATTGTTCTCCTCCCGTTTCGGGATCTTTCACTTTCATCAATCCTACCGGTTGTAATTCAGTGCTCAGCTTGTCATACACCTGAATAGCTGCCACATCATGCTTCTTTGCTGCAATCCGGAGTGCTTGTTTATAATCGCCAGCATCGATAAAATCGGATATCAGGAAGGCGGTGCACCGTTTTTTGATGGCGTTGGTCATGTAACGGAGGGTCTCATTCAGATCGGTACCGTTACCTTCAGGTTGAAATCCAAGTATTTCCCTGATAATGTATAGGATATGTTTTCTTCCTTTTTTGGGAGGGATAAATTTCTCCACCTTATCGGTAAAGAAGATCACGCCGATTTTATCGTTGTTCTGGATTGCGGAGAATGCCAGTGTAGCGGCGATTTCTGCAACGATATCTCTTTTCAGCAAGGTGTGGGAGCCAAAACCGAGGCTTTCCGACACATCGATCAGCAGCATTACGGTCAGCTCACGCTCCTCTTCAAATATTTTGATATAGGGTCGGTTGTAACGCGCGGTCACATTCCAGTCGATATCGCGCATATCGTCTCCATACTGATACTCCCGAACCTCAGAGAAGGCCATACCTCGCCCTTTGAACGCAGAGTGGTACTCCCCGGCGAAGATATTTCGCGAAAGGCCCCGCGCCTTGATCTCTATATGTCGTACTTTTTTAAGTAGGTCGGTCGTCTCCATCTCTCTTCTCCCTTTACTCCTTAGGGTACCTCTACCCTGTTCAGAATTTCGCTGACGATCTCTTCGGAAGTCATATTATTGGCTTCCGCCTCGTAGGTAAGGCCGATGCGATGGCGCATTACGTCGTGGCATACGGCACGGATATCTTCAGGGATCACATAACCGCGGCGCTTGATAAATGCGAAAGCGCGGGCAGCTAGCGCCAGGTTGATGGAAGCACGGGGTGATGCCCCGAAGCCGATCATCTCTTTCAGGTTTGCCATACCGAACTGGTCGGGGAAACGGGATGCAAATACGATATCCACAATATATTTACTGATTTTCTCATAGATATATACCTCTCTTACCACTTTACGAGCCTCCAGGATCGCCTCCTTAGAGATAACGGCTTTGTCGATGGTTGCAGGTTCGAAGATATTCTGACGGATGATCTGTTTCTCCTCCTCTTTGGAGGGATAGGAGATGATCACCTTCAGCATGAAACGGTCTACCTGCGCTTCCGGCAGCGGGTAGGTACCCTCCTGCTCGATAGGATTCTGTGTTGCCATCACCAGGAAAGGGTTGGGCAATGGATAAGTTTGCTCGCCGATGGTTACGTGACGCTCTTGCATCGCTTCGAGCAGTGCACTCTGCACTTTGGCGGGTGCCCGGTTGATCTCATCGGCCAGCACGAAATTGGCAAAGATGGGACCGTGCTTTACGAGAAACTCCTCATTTCGCTGGCTGTAGATCATGGTTCCAATCACGTCGGCCGGCAGCAGATCGGGGGTAAACTGGATACGGCTGTAATCGGCATCGATCAGTTGGGCCAGCGTTTTAATGGCCAGGGTCTTTGCCAAGCCGGGTACCCCTTCCAGCAGGATGTGCCCGTCGGACAATAATCCAATCAGCAGCGATTCCACTAAGTGTTTCTGTCCCACGATCACCTGATTCATCCCGGTAACGAGTGTTTGGACAAAGCCGCTCTTCTGTTCTATTCTCTCATTTAACTCCTTAATATCGACAACTTGGCTCATATTTTTTTATTTATTGAAGTATTTATCTTTTTCGACTTACAAAATTAGAAATGTTAAAGAGGTTTTGCACAGATTAGGGGTTAAAAATGTTTAAGTCTGTAGGATGACCCCCTTTCGAAATGATGGAAAAAAAATTGTTGCCTCAAGTATCGATGAAATGGCAGGCAGTTGGCGGGATTAAATTATCACTTCCTCCCGATAAATCGGGGCAAGTTGTCCCGACAAATCAGGATTAATTTCCTATCTTTGCCCCCTAAACTCAGTCAGCTCAGATTATATTGGATTTCCGATTAGTACATACCGACATCAGTTCGAACGCCCGGGCAGGCATCATTACCACCGACCATGGAGAGGTGGAGACTCCGGTTTTCATGCCGGTGGGCACTGTAGGAAGCGTAAAAGCAGTGCATGTCAGCGAGTTGAAAGAGGATATAGGAGCACAGATTATCTTAGGTAATAGCTACCATCTCTATCTGCGACCGGGTCTTGAGATTCTGCAGCAAGCAGGGGGATTACACCGGTTCAACAGTTGGCACAGGCCGATGCTGACCGATAGTGGAGGATTTCAGGTTTTCTCACTGACCGAAAACCGCAAGCTCTCGGAGGAGGGAGCGCAATTCCAGTCGCATATCGATGGTTCCCGTCATTTCTTTACACCGGAAAAGGTGGTGGATATCCAGCGTATTATCGGCGCCGATATCATGATGGCGTTCGATGAATGTACGCCGGGGGATGCCGATTATGATTATGCGAAAAGGTCGCTCGACCTTACAGAGCGGTGGCTCGACCGCTGTCTGGTTCGTTTTCGTGAGACAGAGTCGCCATACGGGTATCGCCAGACTCTTTTTCCCATCGTCCAGGGATGTGTATATCCCGATCTACGACGTCGTGCCGCAGAAAATGTGGCAGCCAAAGAGGCGGATGGGAATGCTATCGGGGGGTTGGCTGTGGGTGAGCCTACCGAAAAGATGTACGAGATGGTGGAGTTGGTCAACGAGATCCTGCCGAAAGAGAAGCCGCGTTATCTGATGGGGGTGGGCAAGCCGGAAAATATCTTGGAGGCGATTGAACGGGGTGTGGATATGTTCGATTGCATCATGCCCACGCGCAATGGCCGTAACGGGCAGATTTTTACCAAGCAGGGAGTGATGAACATGCGCAACGATCGGTGGAAGAACGATTTCTCTCCCATTGAGGAAGATGGCGCCTCGTTTGTAGATACCCTCTACAGCAAAGCCTATCTGCGCCATCTCATCAACGCTAACGAGATATTGGGATTGCAAATTGCTTCCATTCATAACCTGGCCTTTTATATATGGTTGGTACAGGAGGCAAGAAAACATATCATCGCCGGCGATTTCCCGAAGTGGAAGTCGGCGATGTTAGAAAATGTAACCAGACGATTATGAAGAAGAATAATTTTCTGAGGTTAAGACGGTTGGACAGGTATATCATTAAAAAGTTCTTAGGGACCTTTATTTTTATGATTGCCCTGATCATCTCCATCGCGGTGGTATTCGATATCAACGAGAAGATCGATAAATTCATGACCAACAATGCCTCACTGCAAGCCATTATTTTCGACTATTACCTCAATTTCATCCCCTATTATACCAATCTGTTCAGTCCTCTATTTGTCTTCCTTGCCGTCATCTTTTTTACTTCCAAGATGGCGAATAACTCCGAGATCATTGCCATCCTTTCAAATGGTATAGGTTTTAGGCGATTAATGAAGCCCTATATGGTATCGGCATTGGTAATTGCTGTTTTCTCCTTTTTCTTTGGGGGCTATATTATCCCTCCGGCGAATGCTACCCGTATTCAATTTGAGCAGACCTATGTGAATCCGCGGGCTAAAGTGACGAGCGACCGTGATATTCAGTTTAGGATAGGGCCGCAGACCATTGTTTATTTCGGTAATTTTGATATGACCAGCAACACCGGTTATTATTTCTCTATGGATCATTTCGATAGCCTTCGACTCACATCAAGGCTCACTGCGCAATCGATCCGCTACGATTCCAGTAATCACTGGACAATCAACAATTACCAGATCAGGCGTTTTGAAGGGCTGAAGGAGATCATTACCAAAGGTACTTCCATAGACACCATTTTACAGATTGTTCCCAATGATTTTATCATTGCCAAGACAGACCAGCAGATGATGACTTCCCCCCAACTCCGCAAATACATCCGCAGTCAACAGGAGCGTGGATTGGGAAATATACAGGCATTTCAGATAGAGTATCACTCGCGGATAGCCTCTGTTTTTTCGGCATTTATCCTTACCATTATCGGTGCGGCGTTATCAGCGAGAAAAGTGAAGGGGGGAATGGGGCTTAATATTGGTGTTGGGTTAGCACTCAGTATGGCTTATATTCTTTTCATGACGGTAAGTTCCACTTTTGCGGTGAAGGGGGGGATGAGTCCGTTCGTCGCTGACTGGATTCCGAATATTATCTTTACAGCCATTGCTTTGTTTTTGTATAAGCGAGCTCCTAATTGATCCCGATAACTTCTCCCGATTGATCGGGAAATGGGGAGGAGTTGCCGCGACATGTTGGGGGGGTAATGATGCTTGTAGGAATAATCAATTAATCAGTAAATCATGCAATTAGCTAATAGAAAAAATATGAACCGCAACATTCTTATTATTGTACTGCTTGCCGTGACATGGCAAGTGGGTGCGCAGACAAACTATCCGACGATTGTTATTGAGACCAATTATGGGACAATGAAAGCAATATTATATGATGATACGCCTGTACATAGCAATCATTACCTGAAACTGATAAAGGAAGGCTATTTCAACGGCACCCTCTTTTACAGGGTGGTAAAGGATTTCGTGATACAGGGAGGGGCACAGGACTCACGCAATGCTCCTGCCGGTGCTCAGATTGGTGGTGGACGTACCGATATGGAGTTGATGCCTGAATTTCGACGGGACAAGTTTCATAAAAAAGGGGCTCTTGCTGCTCCGAGAAAAAGTGATGACGAGAATCCGCAGAAGAAATCGGATGCGTCACAATTCTATATCGTTCAGGGGAGGGTCTATACCCAGGGGCGGCTCGACTCGATGGAGATGGCGGTGAATGTGCCGATCAAGAACGAAATTATCCGTACCCATTATTTGCCGGATAGGGGTGAGCTGGACAAACTCAAAGAGGCCAAAGATGCTGGCGGATTCAACGCCCTTTTGGATTCGCTTCTGCAAGTGGTGGACTCACTCTATGCGATAGCTCCCGGCAAGTTTTTTCTTCCGGTGGAATTGAAAGAGGCATACACCACCCTTGGCGGTGTCGATCGTCTGGATGGATCGTATACCGTTTTTGGAGAGGTGATCGAAGGGATTGAGGTGATCGATAAGATTGCCCGCTTGCCGGTTGATGGCAACAGTCGTCCCGAAACCGACGCAAAGATCATCAAGATTTATCCGGAGTAACTATCCGGCTACTCAATATTTTTTCTTACCCCGATCAGAAACGCTTTCATCTTGTCGGAATCTTTTTCACCGATAATATCGAGCAATTCTCTCAATTGCATCCTGATTTTTTCCAACTGCTCCGAGGTGTGGGGGTTGAAAAGTATCTCGGTGAGCAGGTAATCATCTTCAGAGAGCAATCCCTGTGCGATATTCATATGTTTTTTAAAGGTGGTGCCCGGTGCATCTTGATGCTTCATCACCGAAGCAAATACCAATGTAGAAGCAAAGGGGATAGAGAGGGAGTAGGCGATAGTCTCGTCATGTTCGCGAAACGAATATTCAAACACATTGAGTTTGAGTTGGCGGTAGAGATCTCTGAAGAACACCTTTCCCATATGCGACGATTCTGATATGATGATGGCGCTCTCTCTACTCAGGTCGTTCAGGCTGGCGAAGGTGGGACCGAACATGGGATGGGTAGAGACATAGGGACGGGTACGCTCCTTATAGAACTCTTCCAGCCCGGTTTTTACCGAAGCGATATCGCTCAGGATACATCTCTCCGGCAGATAGGGCAGTACGTTATGGAATGCGGGGATGGTGTATTTTAGTGTGGCAGCGTTGATCACCAGCTCCGGCTCAAAATCTCTGACCTCTTCAGCTTCAGTCATCCGCTGCGTATTATAGATAAACCGCAATTTTTTTGGATCGGGATCCAGTACCGCCACTTCGTGGTCGAAACTAAGCACATCGGCAAAGAAAGAGCCCATTTTCCCGGCTCCGAGAATCAATATCTTCATATAATTTAGGATTTAAGATGTAGGTGTTGGGATATTCCCAATTTATCGATTAAACCGAGTAGGCAATCATCAAATGAGCAGGTCATCCCTTCATTTCATTGATTTCGCCCTCTCCATAACCACCATCTGCTGACGGACCGATTCGGAGTGGATGGCTTCCAGCACTTGCTTGATAAAATCTCCCGACATCTCCATCCGTTCGGCTTGTCCGGCGCGGTCGGTGAGGATATGGTCATACCGATGTGTTTGCAGGATGGGCATGTCATGCTCCAGTTTATAGTGTCCGATTTCCCTCGATACTCGCATCCGTTTGGCCAACAGTTGCAACAGGTCATTGTCGAGGTCGTCGATCTGTTCACGCAAAACGGAGAGATCCTCTGTGGTCTGAACCGCATCCCGAATGACAAGGTTGTCGAGCACCTCTTTCAGGGCGGCAGGTGTAATTTGTTGCTCTTTATCGCTCCAGGCCTCATCGGGAGAGCAATGAGTCTCTATGATCAACCCCGAGAAGTTAAGGTCCATCGCCTGCTGGCTTAGCTTCAGAATCAGGTTGCGGGCACAGCCCATATGGCTTGGGTCGCCTATTACGGGCAATGTAGGAAAACGGCGTTTCAGTTCGATGGGAATATGCCATTGGGGTAGATTGCGATAGATGGTTTTGTCGGGCGTACTGAAGCCGCGATGGATTACCCCGAGCCTCTTTATGCCTGCATTATACAATCTTTCCAAGGCGCCCACCCATAATTCCAGATCGGGATTGACCGGATTTTTTATCAATATCGGGATATTCACCCCTTTGAGCGTGTCGGCAATCTCTTGTACTGCAAAGGGATTTGCCGCTGTACGCGCACCAATCCACAGCATGTCTATTCCATATTTCAACGCCTCATAGACATGTTTTTCGGTAGCTACTTCGGTCGACATATACATGCCGGTCTCCTTTTTAGCTTCCATCATCCATTTGAGGGCGGGACTTCCTACTCCTTCAAATCCGCCCGGTTTGGTTCTTGGCTTCCATACCCCCGCCCTGAATATTTTTACTCCGTTTTCTGCCAACTGGCGGGCAGTGGTCATCACCTGTTCTTCTGTTTCCGCACTACAAGGGCCGGCGATTACAAGCGGTCTCTTGTCGTCTATGTTGGGTAGTAAGATTGATTCGAATTCCATATTGTTGTTGTTTGTTGTTTTTAAAATTGATGTAAAGAAGTTCCGTTGAACGTTGTCTGGCATATGATCACATTGGTTGAATTCTTCTATAGGCCTCTTTCAGCTTTTCGACCGACGAGCCAAGGGAAATCCGGATGAACCGGTTCCCATTATTTCCGAAGATGGCTCCCGGAGTGATAAATACCCTCCTATTGTAAAGTATGTCATCGACAAATGTTTTGCTGTCGGGTGCCTCATCGGGAAGTTTTCCCCATACGAAAAGTCCCACCTGGCGCTTATCGTAGCTGCAATGCAGCAGGTCCATGATTTTTTCCGCCCATTGGCGGCGTTCGGCATATATCTTATTCATATTGGCATGCCATTCGTCGCTGTTGGACAATGCGGCGATAGTGGCCAACTGTACCGGTTTGAATTGTCCGCTATCGATATTACTTTTGGCCTTGACTACCCATTTTACAGATTGTGGGTTGGAGGCCAACATTCCCATACGCCATCCCGACATATTATGAGATTTGCTTAATGAGTTCAGTTCGATACAGATATCTTTGGCACTCGGCACAGAGAGGATACTCATTGGCTTGTCGTTCAGGATAAAACTATAAGGGTTATCGTGGCAGATAAGGATCTCGTGGCGTTTGCCAAAATCTACCAGCTTTTCGAAGAGTTCCATCGAAGCATTGGCGCCGGTAGGCATGTTGGGATAATTGACCCACATCAGTTTCACCTTCGATAGATCCATCTTCTCCAATGCTTCGAAATCGGGATTCCAGTTATTCTCTTCCCGCAAGTCGTAGGGTATTACGTTTGCTCTCAGCAGCTTCGAAACGGAGCTATAAGTGGGGTAACCCGGATCGGGAACCAAAACGGCATCGCCGAAATTGAGGAAAGCCATTGAGATGTGCAGCACTCCCTCTTTTGAACCGATCAGCGGTAACACCTCATCTTCCGCTAATTCCACTTGGTATATTCTTTTGTACCACTGTGCAAACGCTCTTCTCAGCTCGGGAATACCGGTATAGGGCTGATAAGCATGCGTATCAGGGCGCTGGGCAGTTTCACACAGTGTATGGATGGTCTCTTCCGACGGCATCCGGTCGGGAGCACCCACGCCGAGACTGATCACATCTTTCCCTTCGGCATTCATACGGGCCACTTCCGCTAACTTCACCGAAAAATAGTATTCGGAGATCGATTTTATATGTTCAGCAGGTTCTATCATATTTTTAAATTGCTATTATCACTTACCATTTACCACTTACCATTTACCATTTACCACTTATCATTTATCACTTACCACTAACCATTTATCAATTAGACCATTATCCTTAATTCTCCATTCTCAAATCCATGCTTCTCCTCCCTATATTCGCCCAAAATTTTCAGATTGCTGATCAGCGGCATGATGGCGTCAACCGACTGTCGGTATCGATGATAATCGGTGAAGGTGAGATCAATATAGAACTGATATTCCCACTCTCTTCCGATAATGGGAAGCGACTGGATACGGGTGAGGTTGATATTATAGAACGACAATACCGAGAGTACCTGTGAGAGGCTCCCTTCGTTATGTGGCAGTACAAAGACCAGCGACGATTTATTGATATGGTTTTCCTTCTGCACTTCACGCAGCATATCGCCTTGTGCCATGATGAGGAAACGGGTAAAGTTTCTTTTGTTTGTCTCAATACCGTGGGCAAGCACTTCTAACCCATATTTCTCGGCAGCTAACTCACTACAGATGGCGGCGGCTGATTCCAGCTGTTTGTCTCGGATATCGCGTGCTGCCAAGGCGGTATCTTCGTGTTCTACAATTTTCACACCCGGCAAAGCATCGAGGAAAGCTTCGCATTGCATCAAAGCGATAGGATGCGACATCACCTCTCTGATCTTTTCTATGGAGTTGCCGGGAAGTACCGCCAACGAATGCGATATACGCAATTTATGTTCTCCGGCAATCTGCAGACTGCTCATCTTTAAAAGGTCGTGGTTCTGCAACAGACTTCCGGCAATGGTATTCTCAATGGCCATCATGCCGATCAAATCAGGATCTTTCCTTGTCTCAGCGAAGATATCACGGAAAGTACTGCATGGAACTATTTCCAACTCCTCATCACTAAAATATTCGCGGGCTGCAATCTCGTGGAATGAGCCTTCCCCTCCCTGAATGGCTATTCTTTTCATCTGTTCAACTATTTAAATGAAAAAAGTCCCACCGTGTAATCGGCAGGACTTTTTATTATTTTATGATATGACTTTTTTAATTTCTTCTCATTTTGCATATAAAATCCTGCCTTTACCTACTAAAGTAAAAGTAAAACCAGAAAGCAAATGCAAAAATAGAACCAATCATTGTAATTTATATTATGGATATGACACGTAAATCATATCGATGATGAGTGCAAAAGTACTACTTTTTTCTTTTCAACAAACAAAATGGAGGAAAAATGTGATAAATAATATAAAAAAGGAGGATTTAATCATGATAAAGCGGGTGGGTGCTTATGGTTTTTATATAATAATTGGACAGAGGTAACAAAAATATTTTTATATTTGCAAATTAAAACCGAAGAGAGTAATATTTACAATCATAAACAAATCAGTCAATGTTCAAAAATCATCCTAAAGGGTTGCTCGCCGCCTCACTGGCGAATATGGGAGAGCGTTTTGGTTTTTATACCGTGATGGCTATCCTTTCACTTTTCTTAATGACAAAGTTCGGCTTAAATGAGACAAGCACTGGAATTATCTACTCCATCTTTTATGCTTCCATCTATCTGCTGGCGTTGGTAGGTGGTTTGCTTGCCGACAAAACTCGAAATTATAAAGGCATCATATTGATCGGTCTGCTTTTGATGACATTGGGATATGTGATTATCTCGATACCTACTGCAACGCCTGTGCCACAGGATAAATTCGGCATTTTGCTGGCTTTAAGTTGTTTTGGACTTCTTACCATTGCATTTGGAAATGGGATGTTCAAAGGTAATCTGCAAGCACTGGTCGGCCAGATGTATGATAATCCGCAGTACGAAAAAATGCGCGATTCCGGGTTCCAGTTGTTCTATATGTTTATTAATGTGGGTGCCATCTTCGCTCCTTTTCTTGCTGTTGGCGTAAGAAATTGGTGGGTAGAGAAGAATGGTTATCTATATAATGCCGATCTCCCTTCCCTTGCCCACCAATATCTGGGCAACACCATTACTCCTGAAGGAACGGCAAGGTTACAAAATCTGGCATCGGAAGCTGGATTTGCCGGTACCGACATTGCCACTTTCAGCAGTGGTTATTTGAATGTCTTCACTACCGGATTTCATTACGCTTTTGCGATAGCTATTGTGGCGATGATTATCTCATTGCTCATCTATGTTTTCAATAAGAATGGATTCCCCGATCCAGCTGGCAAGTACATTGACAAGAGTGGCAATGCTGCTGTGGAAGAGATGGATATCAAAGAGGTAAAGCAGCGTCTTTATGCTCTGTTTGCCGTTTTTGCGGTCGTTATTTTCTTCTGGTTCTCCTTCCATCAAAATGGATTGACCCTTACCTATTTTGCCAAGGACTATACCGATTTGAACCAGATAAAGGTCAACTTGGGATTTGTCACTTTACAGGGAGCCGAAATATTCCAGTCGATCAACCCTTTCTTTGTGGTGTTCCTTACTCCTATTATCGTGGGATTTTTCGGATGGCTCAGGAGCAAAGGGAAAGAACCGTCCACACCCCGCAAGATAGCGATTGGTATGGGTATCGCGGCAATGGCTTATGTGGTCATGGCAATAGGGTCGATCGGACTTCCCCTCAAGTCGGAAGTGGATGCGATGGGTGGATTGGCCGATTCGGCACGTGTAACTCCCTGGCTATTGATTGGCACCTATTTTATCCTTACCGTAGCCGAGCTGTTTATCAGTCCGCTGGGTATCTCATTTGTGTCGAAAGTGGATCCTCCCAAATTTCAGGGTATCATGCAGGGTGCCTGGTTAGGAGCTACAGCAGTGGGTAACAGCCTATTGTTTATCGGCGCCATCTTCTACACCAATATGTCGATGGTTACCACATGGATGCTATTCGTAACGGCATGTCTCATCTCCATGTTCACCATGCTGGCAATGATCAAATGGCTGGAAAGGGTTGC
>JAAYFR010000100.1 GCA_012728155.1 Bacteroidales bacterium
ATTGTGAACAGGGGAGAGCGGGGATAGATCTTGCTGAGTGTCTCCATGCCGATGCCGGAACGGGTATTGATATACTTGGCAGAAGAGAGAATATCCCTGACAACAAGGCTGGCGATCAGTTTCTGTTTAGGAAATTGCTGCCGCGCCGCAAGATTCAGATAGAAGAAACCATCCACTCGCCCTTGGGTACTGACCATCGGTCCTACATAATAGGTTTCTATCCTTATACGGGTGTTCTTTGCAGCATCAAAATTGTTGTTGACTGCCAACTGCCAGTTCCAACTCTCCTCGTCATCGTCCACTTTAAACTGGTTTTTGATTCTATAGAAATAATAACTGGTATTGGCATCCATGTTCCAATATCTGTTCAATTGCAAGTTGGCTGCCACCTCCAGTCCGGTGGAATAGTCGTTGCCGACATTTGCCATTGAGTCGAGTGTAACGGTTGTATGATAAGGAACCCGTAAGCGTTCGATCTTATCTTTTCTTGCACGGTGGAAAAGGGAGGCGGAAACTGAATTGTTATTCTTGAAAGTATAATTATAACCCGCTTCTACTGAATTGGTATATTCGGGTTGGATAAACGGATTGCCCCGCTGAGCCGTATTATAATCCACATATACCACATAAGGTTCCATATAGAACAATTCCGGTTGAGTGATTCTTCGTGTATAGGCTGCCCGAAGTTGTGAATGATCATTTAAGGTATAGGAGATATGCGCCGATGGAAAAAGATCGAAACGATGCCAGTTGTGACGTGCCCATTCGAAGTTATTTCCCAGCTTGCGGTAGCTGTATTCTCCCCGTAAACCTACCTGATATCCGAAATGTCCGTATTCATCGGATACCATTGCATACAAGGCGTGAATATCCCGACGGAAGAGGTATTTGTTATAAAGGTTGTCCTGACGAATAAATGCTTCCTGCTCTGGATCAAACATATCAATCTTATAATCTCCATCTTCGGTATAGGAAAAGAGTTGGTACCCCGATTCAAATTTTCCTGTTTCATTTTCAAAAGGATAGAGATAATCGGCGTTTGCCTGGCCGGTAAATCGGTATTCATATTCCCAGGCACGATGCCCCTGTGCCTGTTTATCCTGCATATTCCACAGGTCGGTCTGGAAATTCTCCATCGCACCTCCTTCGTATAATCCATATAGGGAGGCTGTCAGCTTGTGACCTTTTCTATCGGAGAAGTTATGTGCCACCCCCAGATCAACTCTGGAATGAGATTCGTACAGATGGACGAAATCCTTGCCATTGAACGATCCGTATGCTTTTTCTCCTGTGGGAACCGTTTCGTAGGTGTCTTCATAATGTAATTCTCCTCCTCTCCAGCGGTCTCTCCATCCTCCGGTAATAGCTGCTGACCAGGTGGTATTGTCCCTGAACCAGTCGAATGATGAAGTGAGGTAGTACCATGCCGTATGTCTTTTTCTTAACCCTGTGGAATGGTCTGTTGTTATCTGCTCCGGTGTAATGATTCTCTTTAATTGGTCGTAATCACTCACTACAAACCGCCGTGACGCTTCACCTGACAATTGCCACCTGAAATCTTTTTTGCGAAGAGCAACCAGAAAATCAATATTTCTCGACCAGACAGAGCTACCCATCAGGTTGACCATTCCACTCCATCCCTCCATCTCGCTTTTCTTTGTATTGATATTGATAATACCGACTGCACCATCCGCATCGTTTCGGGCGGAAGGGGTAGTCAACACTTCAATATTATCGATCTGTCCGGCAGAAATTTGGTCTAAAGCGGCGGCACCACTTAGTGTACCGGGTTTCCCGTCGATATAAACCTTAAAACCGGAGCTCCCTCGGAATGTTATGTCACCTTCCGCATCTACTCGAATAGAAGGTGTTTGCATCAGGATATCCGCTGCAGTACCTCCTGCTGCTGAGAGAAAATCTGCCGCTTCAATCACCTCTCTGTCCAACTTATATACCACTTGCCGCTTTCGTCCTGTCACCACCACTTCAGACAGGAGCTGCTTATCTTCTTCCAAAAGAATATCCTGTAATGCAATCATCTTTCTCTTGTCAGAAATATCAAATGGATGGGTTTCTCTCGATTTATATCCAACAAAGCTGACCTTTATAAAATAGTTACCTTCGTTTTTTGGGTTAAGGACAAAAACACCTGAAGCATCGGTGGTCGTATAATCGACCGGTCTATTGTCGTTTGCGTTATATAAGACGAGAGTGGCAAATTCTACCGGCATATTGTTCGGTTGACTGATAATCCGGCCTTTTACCTGATAGGTTGATGAATTCCCATTTTGTGCTGAGATACTGCTGATTGCAGCGAAGAGAAAGAGTGTCAGAAGAAGATTGGATACTGTTGACTGAAGAGACCTCATAGAATATTATTTTTTTATTAAATTTTTACCACTTTATCCACTACCGTTTCAAAATCTCTCAAATGGGTAGCCATTAGAATGGTGATATTAGGATATTGATTTTTGATGTTACGGAAGATCTCGATTGCATTTTCCGAGCTGATGCCGGCTGTGGGTTCATCAACCACCAGCAATTGTGGCTTTTTCAGTAACGCCTGTGCCAATAACAGTTTCTTGCGTTGTCCTCCACTCAACATTTCACCGTTTTCACCCAGCCAAGTAGCCAAACCTTCCGGAAGTGATGAGCGCCAACTTGAGAGGTCGACCGTTTTCAGGACCTGCTCAATGGCTTCGTCGGGATAACCCTCGAAGTTCTCACGTAAAGTGCCGGTAAGCAGATAGGCTTTTTGGGTCACATAGATGCATTTAGGTGCCGGCAGGTGTGCCAGTTCCCTTCCACCGTTCCATCTCAGTGAACCGCTGTGCCGGTATTCCGGATAAAACAGGCTGTGCAACAGTGTGGTTTTCCCTTTTCCCGTTTCTCCGAAGAGCGCGACCCATTCCCCCTTTTTTATCTCTAACGACACTTCTCCGGTGCGTACCGAAGTACCGGGAATTGTAGCACTCAGACCATCCAGGGATAGATGTTCGAGGATGGTACCCACCTGTACAACCTCCGTGGGCTGTGCACCTTGACTGATAATCGACTCCACATCATCGATCTGCTGCGTGACCGAACTTTTTCCCGATTTCCCGGAGAAAAGCATCTCCGATAATTCGGCCTGGGCCATGATGCCGAAGAAGATGCCGACCGCAGTAGGGGCATCAATCCCATATTGGGATGAATTCCAGAGCAGGAAAGTGGCTATATAACTCACTCCGAGTCCTGCAATCAGTTGCAGGTAGAATGAATTGGTCTGCAATTTGTTTTCCACCCTTTCGAGTTGTGTCAGCTTCTGCTGGTATTGGCCGATCACCTTCTGCTCCATATTGTATTTTGAGATTTCTATCCGTCCCCTGAAACTTTCCATCAACATCTGGTCGTTCTCCTCCCGATGGGTTTTCAATGCATCGTAGAGCTTGCCGTTTTTGTGGGAAAAGAGTTGAGGGACAATAAACAGGAGTATGGCGGAAGAGATTAGAAATTCTATCGCTATGGTTTGAGAGAAGAGGAGAAGAAAAATAGAGTAGATGATCAATGAGACGACCAATGCCGAGAGCGGTAAAATCCATAAAAGGATATGGTTCAGTATCTGTTCAACGCCATGGGTGCTGTTCTCTAATAATGTTGAATTGTTGTTGACTTGTTTTTTGAAATAGGGAAATCTGGCTACTGATTTGAAAATCTTTAACTGAAGGCTTTGTTGTGCTTCAAGGGTGGTTTTGTGATTTTCTATCCGCTCAAAATATCTTGTCGCCGTACGTAATAGTGCCAACAGACGAATTACGGCAGAGGGGATCAGATAGGAGAATGTGGTGTTGGCCGTGATAAATGCCACACTACAGATGGCCAGAAACCATCCCGAAACGGCGGGCATGGCTATAAATGCCACCGTCCAGAAGGCAAGAAGCAGAAAACCTCTGATCCATTTGGCCGCGAAAGGCCTTAATATATGTTGTGTAATAAATTTTTGCATCTGTTTTTTCTTAATTGAAATTAATCTTCTCATTGATCACATCAAACCTGCTCCCCCCAGTTTAAGTTGAGTGTGACATCGGCCACCTCATCGAACATCCTCTCATGAGAAGCGATGATCACCAGGCGTTTCCGCGATAATTGAACGATTTGAGGAAGAATCACTTCAATTGTGTCACTATCCAGATTGGCTGTAGGCTCATCCAGAATGGCGACCGGCTTTGGAAATAGCATCATCCTTGCCAGCGTCACCAGTTGCTTTTCTCCTCCTGAAAGCTGTTTGCCGTTATGGCTCAATTCGGTTTGCCAGCCATCTTCTTTCTTGGCAACGATCTTGTCCAGAAACTCGGGGTAATCATCCTGTTGATCCACCTTTCTATCAAGGAAGAGATTATATCTTAATGTCCCGTCGAAGATAAACGGGAACTGGTTCATATAGGATGAGTTTTCTTTCAGCCACTGATGCGACCAGTCGTTCTCCTTTCCGTTCACTGAAACCATACCCTCTTGTGGGAATAGGCTGCCTGTACAGATTTTTAAAAGCGTTGACTTGCCCGAACCCGAAATGCCTTTCACCAATACCAATCCTTTTGCAGGCAATTGCAGGTTGATATTATTCAGCACTTTTACCGGCGAGTCGGGATAGGCGAAATGGAGGTCTCTGATTTCAAAGCTGCTGATCTCCTCGTGGATATCGGCGACGGGAGAAGCAACCTCCTGATTCAGTATCGGCATCAATAGTTCTGCCGATGCCAAAGCCCTGTTCCGGTCGTGGTAGGCACTCACGAACTTGCGGATGTAAAAAAAGAAATAGGGAGTGATGGTCAGTAAAAAGAGTGCGCTACCAAAATCATACCCTTTCCCGTAATTGGGGCCGGGCATAATACCAAGCAGGCTCATTCCAAGGTAAATGGCAATGGCGGCAATGGCAATCGTGACGAAAAGTTCCAATGCGGTGGAGGATAGGAAAGCAATCCGCATCACGCTGGTCGTTGCTTTGCTCAACTCTTTGCTCTTGCCCGATAAAAAACGGTATTGTGCTTTGAAATTGTCTAAATTGACGATCTCCGCAATGGTTTGCAAGCGGTTATAGAATACGGCCGAATATTTCAGGAACAGATGGGTGTGTTTCTTATGAAGCGCTTCGGCACCTATGCCGATGATTGCCATCTGCATCGGTATGACCAACAACGATACCAGCAGTATGATACCCACCCATGTCTCCATCCAGAAGCAGACAATCAATAACACTGAACTTACCACTACTGTTGCAATGGAATAGGGTATAAAAAAGGCATAAAATGGTTTTAAGTCATCACTTATCCTGGTAACATACAGGGTACTCGATGTGGAATCCAATTGACTGTTATGGAGGAGTAGCGGATATATCTTTTTTTTGATTTTGGAAACGATGATATTGGCGGCATTGTAATTGAGTTGCGATGCAAAATGAGCAAAAATATACCTGCCGGTGAGAAAGAGGGTCGCATACAGTAGCCTGTCGGGGAGTATAGTTCCCCTATCGACCCATGCAGCTGCGAATTCCGACAAATACCAGCAAAAAACGACAAAGCTTGTTGCGCTTATCACCGTGAATGCCGAGGCAGCCATATATGTACCTTTTGCTTCTATAACCCTTTTTCCCAACCATCGGGTAGCACTTTCCTGTTTTGCACTCATTGATTATCTTTGATTTTATTATTCCCTTTCCTGAAAATGATTGGGAATGGAATAAATCCAACGGGTTTATCTATTGCCAACAAAGATAATAAGATATTAAATATAGTACTCCATCAGATCAAGTAGCCCGGCTTGAAGGGCATATTTTGTGGCTTCATGTACATTGTTTACTGCCAGCTTACGAAAAATATTCCGTCGATGTGTATTCACCGTATGAAAACTAAGATGTTTTTCAAAGGCGATTTCTTTGGTGGTCTTCCCAAGGGCTATTTCCCGCAAGATATTTTTTTCTGAAGCGGTGAGATTGCCCAACTCCTTTTTCGGGGGAGGATTGTCGTTCAGTACCGACTCTGCAATATCGCACAGATAGGTCTCTCCATAGGTGGCGGAACTAATGGCATCGACGATATTCTGAAGCGGATTATTCTTCATCACTACGCTGATGGAGGGATCAATCAACAGTACCTGACGAAGAAAATGTTCCTCCAATTCATCGGAAAACAGGATCCACGACGATTCCTTTGCCCCCATCTTCATATTCAACATTTGGTTGACGGAGATAAAATCGAATAACCTATAATCGAGTATCACAATCGATTCGGGATATATACGCAGCCGTGATTGTAATTCGTTTCGACTGAAAACAATCTCTATCCGGTTTCTTAGGTGCTCTGATTTCAACACAGCCATAAGCCCCTCCCGTGTAATATCCTGATTATCGGCGATGATATAAGTGCGCATCTTGTTGTCTGAGTGATTGAGTACGAAATTAAACAAAAAATTCAAAATATCCTTCTATTTGCCAGATAATGTAAAAGAGATAGCTGTGACAAACGACGGCATAGAGAAACTGAATTATACTATATTTGTGGTATTGCCATACCCTGTGCTGTGCCATATCTTTGTACCGTCAAATAAGAATATTATTTTATTCACCTATTGAATACATTTTAAATATCACTAATATGAGCAATTATAAATTTGAGACCCTGCAGGTTCATGCGGGACAGGAGGTTGATAAGACAACACATTCACGCGCTTTACCGATATATCAGACTTCATCCTATGTTTTTGAAGATGCAAAAGATGGAGCCGATCTTTTTGGATTGCGTAAATTCGGGAATATCTATACCCGTCTGCAAAATCCGACGACCGATGTGTTTGAAAAGCGTGTCGCGGCACTTGAAGGTGGAGTGACCGGCTTGGCTACTTCATCGGGACAATCGGCACAGTTTATCGCGCTCAACAATATCTTACAGGTGGGCGATAATTTCGTGACCACTTCACACCTTTATGGAGGCACTTATAATCAGTTCAAATCGCAATTCAAACGCTTGGGAATTGAAGTACGCTTTACAGCAAACGACAACCCCGAAGAGTTTGAAAAGCTGATCGATGATAAGACCAAGGCGCTTTACTTAGAGACCATCGGTAATCCGGAATTGAATATCCCCGATTTCGATGCAATTGCCGAGGTGGCCAATCGGCATGATATCCCATTGATCGTGGACAATACATTTGGTGCGGGTGGTTATCTTTTCCGACCGATTGAACATGGTGCGGCAGTGGTGGTTGAGTCGGCTACCAAATGGATTGGCGGTCATGGGACTTCGCTTGGTGGAGTAATTGTGGATAGCGGTACATTCAATTGGGGTAACGGAAAATTCCCCTCTTTCTCCGAACCCTCTGAAAGTTACCACGGGCTGGTCTTCTGGGAGGTCTTCGGAGACAACGGTCCGTTCGGCAATATCGCTTTCAATATCCGGGCAAGGGTAGAGGGGTTGCGTGACTGGGGAAATAGCATCAGCCCGTTTAACTCATTCCTTCTGGTACAGGGATTGGAGACTTTATCGCTCAGGTTAGACCGCCATGTGGAAAATACGCTGGCATTGGCCGAATGGCTGGAGCAGCATCCTAAGGTGGAGTATGTGAACTATCCGGGATTGAAGAGTAGCAAGTATTATGCGTTGGCTAAAAAATATTTTCCGAAAGGAGCGGGAGCAGTGCTAACCGTCAGGTTGAAAGGCGCCACTGAGAATGCCGATAAGCTGATCGATAAGGTGCAACTGTTAAGCCATGTGGCCAACGTGGGGGATACTAAGACATTGATTATCCACCCGGCAGCTACAACACACGAACAACTTTCACCACAAGATCAGAAGTCGAGTGGTGTAGAGCCTGGATTACTCCGTATTGCGGTCGGTATTGAGAATATCGACGATATCAAAGCCGACTTACGACAGGCACTCGACAAGATTTGATGATGCAATTTTTTTTTGACACACCTCGCCAAGTTTGCAGGAGAGGTGTGTTCGTAGTATATTTGTACCTGTAAATTATAATTTTAACAAAATGAGTTTTTTAGATATAGCAAGGAACAGGTACACTACAAAGAGGTATGATCCAAGTGGGAAGATAGCAGAAGAGGCCATCGAGCAGTTGAAAGAGATACTGCTTTTAAGCCCCTCCTCCATAAACAGTCAGCCCTGGCAATTCACTTTTATTTCGGATGAAAAGAGAAAGGTTGCATTATCGAAGGTGTCGTTTCATAACGAGGAGAAAGTGAGAGACGCCAGCCATGTGATTGTTTTTAGTGTGATTGAGAAAGTGGAGGATTTTGAGAACTGGAATCTTTCCCGCCTTCCGGAAAGGTCCGTTTCTTATTATCACCGGATGGTGAAACCCAAGGGAGAGACCGAGATCAAATCATGGATGTCGCATCAGGTATATCTCGCCTTAGGATTTTTTTTGAGTGCCTGTGCCACTATGGGTATAGATTCAACCCCGATGGAGGGAATTGAGGCTGAAGAGTATGATCGTATTTTACAGCAAAAAGGATACAAAACACTTTTTGGTGTTGCCATCGGTTATAGGGATAGGGAGGATGCCAATCAACCTTCAATCACTCCCAAATTCCGCCTCGATAAGGAGAACGTAATCCGTACGATATAGGATGGAGGAGCGGTGTTAAAATAATCTCCCTGTCACTCTCAGAAATTCAATTTCATTTATTTTGTGTTCCACCCAAGCATCGATGGTGTTGTTATAGGCCTCCTGCCACTGCGTTTGTGCATCGAGGAGATCGATAAGTGTCCCCATACCCACTTCGTAATTATTGCGTATGCTCCGCAAGCTTGCCTCCGCTTCAGCCAAAGCGGTCTCAGCAGTCATAATCAATAGAGAAGCATCTTGCAGGTTTCGCTTGGCATGCTCTATCTCGATGGTGAGTAGACTGCTGTTTTTATTCAGCTCTTCTTGCTGTATCTCTCTTGAAATTTTTGCGTTCCGGATCTTCTTAGCCCCTTCACCAAAATTGAAGAGGGGAATATTGACGGAAAGCATTACCAAAGCGGAAGGCCTGTCCATCCGCATGGAAATACCACCCATCTCCATTTTACCGAGATAACTATATCCTGCCATTAGACCGACAGTGGGGAGATACTCACCGCGTACATTCTTTATGTCCAGATCCTTTAACTCGACCTGTTTTTGCAGCATGCGGTATTCGGGACGCAGCGTCAAATCATAGGAGTGGTCTGCTATTTGACTGCTTCCTTTGGATATGCTGTCGGTCAGTGTGATCTTTGTCTCCGGGTCAACGCCGATGATCCGGCAGAGTTCCATCCGGCAGAGTTCCATCCCGTTTACGGCCTTCTGCTTTTGATACCGGATATTGCTTCTGCGTGAACTGATCTTTAACAGATCGTTTCCAGTTGCCATCTTTACGGAAATCATATCGGATACGCTTTGATAGAGGGTGTCTAATAAAGCTTCGTATTGGTTTAGCAGATTGATTTTATCTTTTATGGAAAAATAGGTCCAATAGGCTTTCTCGGCCTCCGCAATAATCCTCATCCGTGTCATATTGCTGTTTTCTTCGGTGATTTCCATCCCTTTCTTGGCCATTTTATTTCCTGTGGCAATCCTTCCGCCGGTAAAGATAGGTTGCTGCAACGTTGCCCCTATCATATATATGCCGGAGTTCAATCCTAAGTTCATTGTTTCGGGAATCATACCGCTAAGGTCCACTTCGGTCCCCATGATTGGGATTTTCAACTCCATTTCAGGTAATCCCAGAGCGATATCACTATTCAAGTAGCCATAGGTTCCTGAAGCCGATAATTTGGGTAGAGCGGCAATTTGGGCAATCTGTTTTTCAACTTTGGCCTGTTCGTTCAGATAACCGGCTATTTTCATCTCCTCGCTGCTTACAAGCGCCATCTCACGGCATTGATGGACAGACAGATTTATCTGTTTATCTCCACTCGTTTGTGGAAAACAACAGATTGTGGCGAAAACTCCCGAAAGAGCCATCAGAATTATTTTCTTCATACAATTATTATATTTATTCTTGTTAATGTGTCAACCAAGTCAATCGGCACATTGGCATCATTTCCGACAAGCGGGACAAATAAAACCATGCTTTTCCAAATTCCTTAACTGATCAATTCCAATTTTTGTGGTTTTTTGATTCTGAACAAGAGCGCATAAAAAATGGGTAAAAGGATCAATGTGATGATTGTTCCAAATGTCAACCCTCCGATGACCACCACCGCGAGGCTACCGTACATGGGATCGGGAATAAGTGGAAGCATGCCGAGAATGGTGGTTGCCGAAGCCATGATGACCGGACGGGTACGATTAATAGTGGACTCGATGATTGCCCGGTAAGGTTCCGTACCCTCATTACTCATGCGCGTGATCTCATCAATAAGTACAATCGCGTTCTTTACCAACATACCTATTAGCCCCACTGCACCTATTATCCCCATAAATGTAAACGGGGTTCCGGTAAGTAACAATGTCACAACCACCCCGATACTGGCAAAAGGTAGAATGAAAAGTACCAGTATCATTTTCCTAATGATGTTAAACAGCAGCAGCAATATCACCAAGATGATGATCATTACCAAAGGGAGATATCCCAAGATATTTGAGATAGCCGTGTTTTGCATCTTCCCTTCCCCTATCCACTCCATCGCGTATCCGGCAGGAAGTACTATCGCTTCAACCTGCTGCTTGATATTATTTTTTGCTGTTGAAGAAGTTGCATCTAATGTCGGATCACATTGTACCTCTATCGCCCTTTCTCCTCCGTAGCGGTAGATAAGCGGCTCTTCCCACCCAATTTGGAAACCGTCAGTAGCTTGACTAAGCGGAGTGGTAGTGAACATATCATCCATCAATTCATCCACCGAAAAATTCCCTTGGAGCAATCCCGGCAAATTGATATCATCCACATCAATATTCGGCAACATGCTCCAGACCGGTATGTCTTGCAGATCGCTGATCTGTTTTCCGTCGTTATCATGGATTTTCAGATAAACAATCAGCCGTTTGTCGGCATCGTAAAGCAAGCCGGCGGGCAGACCCTTTGTAGAAGCTAGTAATGCCTTGCCCATGTCTTCACGTCCGATACCGACGCTCTTTGCCTGTTGTTCGGCATATTGGAGTTGAACGCTTTTTGCATAAGGTTGCCAATTATCGCATACCGAATAGGGATCTATCAGCGGTGATTGCTTCATGATCTCCTGAGCCTGTTCCGATAGGCCGCGTAAAACAGCGGGATCGGGTCCGGTAAACATCACCTCGACGGGATGGCTCGTATTGATGGAAAGGGAGTACTTTCGAACACCAATATAAGCATCGGGATATTCATCACGTAGCTGCTGTTGAATGTCAGGCAAAAGTCGGTAGGCATCACGATAGTTGTGGAAATTGAGAATAATTTCACCGTAGTTATCTCCACCTGAACCCATGGCGCGGGCCAAAGAGTAGCGTCCGGGAGTCTGTCCCTGGCTTACAGCTATTTTCGCAATCTCGTCATATTTGGATAATTTTTCTGTAATCTCCAACAGGTCCTGTTTTACCCGCTCGGAACTTGTTTGGAGAGGCAGGCTGTACCCTACATAGAGTTGGTTGTAATCAAAATCGGGAAAAAATTTCAACTTGATAAGGGTAAATCCCCAGATAGAGAGCAGCAGACAGGCCATGCTTATGGTGAAGGTGGTGATTTTTCTATCCATAAACAGGTTGAGTGACCTGCGGATAAACCGGTGTATCGCTGACTCTCCGTTTGAATTTGATTTTTCACCTCTTCTTTTTCTTTCAGAATGACGGGGAGGCAGCATTTTACTTGCGAAAATCGGTATCTGTGTGAGGGCAAGTACCCAACTCACCAGCAATGATATCGCCAGCACGTGGAACAGGTCGCTTGCATATTCACCTATCGTATCGGGTGATAAACCTACGGGAAGAAAAGTGACCAGGGCAATGAGTGTCGCTCCAAGCAATGGCATGGCCGTATTATTTGCCGTTCGGAAAAGCGCACTCTTGGGCGGAAGTCCTCGTTTCCTGTCCACCAGGATGCCATCCATAATAACAACTGCGTTATCGACCAACATGCCCATCGCGACAATGAAAGCACCCAATGAAATACGTTGAAGCGTCCCGTCGACGGCCAGCAGAATCGGGAATGTGGCCAACACCGTCAAAAGGAGCCCGATTCCGAGAATTACACCACTTCGGACTCCCATGGTAAGCATGATTATGCCGATCACAATCAATACCGAAGCTACGATGTTCCACAAAAAAGAACCGATCGCGTCGGAAACGCGGTCCGGCTGAAAATAGACCTTGTCATATACAAATCCGGCCGGCAGGTCGGCTTTCAATTCTTCCATTCGTTTATCGGCGAGCTTCCCCACATCGGGAACTATTGCCTCCGGCTCCATCGACACCAATATGGCGATGGCCGGTTCACCGTCCACCCAAAAACCATTTGTCTGGGGGTTATCACCATATTCTCTGGTTACCGTTGCGATATCTCCCAACTTAACCTGCTTTCCCGAAGGTGTTTTGATGATCGTCTCCCGCAGATCATCTTCCGACTCGATCTTCCCACCTACGGCCAACTTCAGTTTTTCATCACTCTCCGTGTAGTAGTAACCGGCATTTACAGGTTGGCTCATTTCATTGATGGCGCTCATGATTTGTGTGGGATAGATACTGTTCCGGGCAAGCATTTCTCTTGCAAGCGATATGTTGATAACCTCTTCTCGTGTGCCGAAAAATGCAACCCGTTTCACACCATCCACTTTCAGTAATTCACGGCGGATCATCTCGGCATATCTTTGCATTTCTATGTATGAATAACCTTCGGCAGTGATATAATAAAACATGCCGTAAATATCACTTACATCGTCTATCACTATCGGTTGCATGGCTCCTTGCGGTAATTTCATCGACGCCAGCTGCACTTTTCTACGCAAGATATCCCAACGCTGCTCCATCTCTTTCGGGGGAACAGATAGTTCAAGTTCAAGGGTTATGATAGAGATATTCTCCGAAGAAGTGGAGGAGATTTGAGAAATATTGCCCAAAGCCCGCAACTCATCTTCCAATACAGAGGTAACTTCTAATTCTATTTCATGCGCCGAAGCGCCCGGATAATAAGTCATTACCATGGCTTGTTTAATAGACATGGCCGGATCTTCCAGCTTGGGCATCACCGAATAGGCATATATCCCGCCAAAGACCACCATTACCAACAGAGCCCAAAAAAATGTCTGGTTCTTGTAGAAAAAATCGGTAAGTTTCATAGAAGTCCTCCTATATTGGTTTCGGCAGGTTCCGGAATGATATGTACTTTGTCTCCTTCTTTGATGACTCTCAAGCCAGCTTCAATGATTTCATCTTCCGCTGAAATCCCCGATAAGATAATGATCCTACCGCTATTGTCCACACCTCCTGTTGTGACCTCTTTTCTTTTTGCGATATTGTCTTCAACGCACCAAACATAACTTGTATCTCCTTTTTTTAAGACCACTTTTGAGGGAAGGGTATAGACTTCGCTATCTAACTCCCCATTCATGGTAATTGTCACTTCCACATTCATTCCCGGAGCTAATCCCGATTGGGACGACTCGGGGGAGAGATTCATTTTATACAGTTGTCGGCTATTCGATTTTTTATTTATTCCCACGAATTTCAATGGAATATTCTTGTCGGGAACCAGGTTTGTCCGACACGAATAATTGACAAATTCTTCTTGCCTGAGAAATAACGATGCGGGAAGTTCAATTTCAACCTTTACCGATGAGATATCGATGAAGGTGACCACCGGTGTACCCGCATTCACCATTTCCGATTTTACGAAATTTACTGATTGAATATACCCTGACACCGGTGCCCTGAGAGTGGTATATTCTACTATGTTTTTATTCGCTTTCAATTGAACCTCTAATGCCTGAAGTCCTGCAAGCGCCTTTTCATAATCATTTCCGGGGATGTTCTCTTTTTCGTAAAGTATCGCCAACCGTTCGACTTCGGTTTTCAATTGGTCATACTGAATTTGGCTCCCTTCGAGTTGCAACATATAGTCTTTCTTATCGAGTTCGGCGATAAGATCCCCTTCACGGACATAATCCCCTTCCTTCACCAAAACACGACTGATCTGTCCGGGGGTCTTGAACCCCAGGTTGATTTCATTCGCCACTTTCACTACACCCGGAAAGGTGCGTACGTTGACACTGCTGATTACAACAGGAAAAACGGTCTTCACATTTTTGACCGTAGTTGAGTCCTGGTCGTTTGTATTATTCTTGCAGCCCACACACAAACAAAGCAGAAGAAATGATATTATAACAGGTTTAGTTTTCATTGTTTTTATATTTCGAGATGAATAGATAAGTTATTTGGCAAATTTCGCACTTTTCATGCTCTCTGAAAAGCCATATAAGTAGACATAATTGTTCAATTTGTCGCATTGAGTGGTGTAAATATAAAAAAATAACCTAATTTTGTGTTTATAAAGTTGATTTATATGAGGAAAGATATTCAGTTTTACGATTATTATTCGCTACATGGTCTGGTAAATTCCAAAAACTATGTGGAGAACTTCTTTATCTTTGATGATATCGAATCCTTCTCTGAGGGGTTTCATTTCAATGCCATAATGAACTACCCGATACGTCTCGGTATGGTGGTGGCTATCGCTTGTAGGAAAGGAAGCATGAAGCTGCAGATAGGATTGAAGGATTTTGTGATAGAGCAGAATATGGTTCTGATCATACTTCCGGAGCAGATTTTTCAACTGATGGAGATGAGCCCTGATTTTCAGTTGAGTTGCATTTTATTGGAGAAGAACTTTTTCGACATTCAGAACGACTTTAAAATGGCGTTAGATTTGCAGAATTATTTTTTTAAACAGCCATGTGTTGAACTGTCGGAAAAGGAGAAAAACGAAGTCATGATTATTTTTGAATTGATAAAAGAGACAATCAGTGAAAAGAAGAATTTTTTTCTGAAAGAGATCGTGCAGACCTACATCCGTATTCTTTTTTATAATATCTGCAATATTCTTTTAACGTCGAAGGAGAGAGGGATCAGAACACGAAAGGAGGAGGTATTTGAAGAGTTTATCTCCCTCCTTAGTCAAAATTTCCGTAAAGAGAAAAATATAGGATGGTATGCCGACAAATTCTCTCTTACCTCTAAATATCTTTCGAAATTAATTTATGAAGTGAGCAGCAAACATGCCGGAGAATGGATTAAAGATTACATCATTTTGGAGGCGAAGGCTTTATTGAAATCGAGTTCACTCACTGTCCTGCAAATCAGTGATGAATTGGGCTTTTCAAATCAATCGCACTTTGGCAGTTATTTCAAGCGCTATACAGCTGTCTCCCCGCGACAATATAAATATGAGAGGAAAAAGCCGATAGAGTTGTAGTTTTCCTATTTTTCGTTTTGAATTGTAATAAATTGAAACTACATTTGTTACCATGAACCATAAGAAAATTATCCATATCGACATGGATGCTTTCTATGCCTCCATCGAACAGCGCGATAATCCTCAACTTCGGGGTAAACCTGTTGCGGTGGGGTATGGTGAAAAACGGGGGGTGGTGGCCGCGGCGAGTTATGAAGCACGCAAATATGGTGTCTATTCGGCGATGGCTTCGGTGACAGCACTTCGAAAATGTCCTCATATTATCTTTGTCATGCCTCGATTCGATATCTATCGAAATGTGTCGAATCAGATCATGCAGATCTTCCTTGAATATACCGATAAGGTGGAGCCCCTCTCACTTGATGAAGCCTTTCTCGATGTGACGGTGAACCATAGGGGGCTTCGTTCTGCCACTATGATCGCAAAAGAGATCAAACAGAAGATATTCAACCGGACACGCCTGACAGCATCTGCCGGTGTCTCCTATAACAAATTCCTTGCAAAGATCGCATCAGATTATAATAAGCCGGATGGCCTGTTTGTGATTGAACCGGATAAGGCGGAGGATTTTATAGAGAAACTACCTGTCGAAAAGTTCTTTGGAGTGGGGAAAGTGACTGCGGCACGAATGGCGGAATTGGGCATTAAAACGGGACAAGAGTTGAAGCAGTGGAGTGAGATCGACCTGGTAAAAGAGTTCGGAAAAGCGGGAATTGCCTACTATCATTTTGCAAGAGGAGTAGATGAGCGAGAGGTGGAGTCGGAGAGAGTGCGTAAGTCGCTGGGTGCTGAAGAGACTTTCCTGGAAGATCTAGGTGAAATTGTGGATATGCTGGCCGCCCTCGATGAGATTTCGCGCGAAGTATCCCGAAGGGCGGAAAAGCGAAAATTTTTTGCCAAGACTCTCACGCTGAAGATCAAGTATGCCGATTTTACAATCATTACCCGAAGTAAGACAGTAAGTCATTATATCAAAACTTATCAGGAGATGTTTGAGCTGGGTAAGGAGCTCTTGCTGCAAATAGATGATCTGGAAGAGAAGAAGATCCGCCTGATGGGGCTCACCCTGAAAAATGCCGATGCCGATGCGGGGCAACCAATGGTTGATGGGATTCAGCTGTCGCTCGACTTTAAAGATTGAAACTGTCGGCTTTCTGATGATATGTTATAACAAGAAATTTTTGGGTTTTTTGCCTTGAATACCTCTGTAACGGGATTTTATCTCTTCGATATCTTTTTCGTAATCACCGGAAGGATAGATAACACCAAGAGCGATGGCTTCCTTTTTTTGATAATCCAACCCAACCAGAAAGATGGGGATACCTGCCTTGAAAGCAATATAGTAAAATCCTCTTTTCCACTCCCGTGTTGGTTTGCGAGTCCCTTCCGGGGTGATAGCCAGTTGCATTTGTTCACGCCGGTTGAATTCGGCAGCCAATGAATCGGTCAGCGAGGTGTTCTTTTCTCTGGCTACCGGAATACCTCCCATACTTTTAAAAATTAGATTGAATGGAAAAATAAACCATTCAGCTTTGATGAGGAAGTTGGCTGTCCTGCCGATGGAGGCATAGCCCAATTTGGCTATCGGAAAATCCCAGTTGCTGGTGTGCGGTGCCACGGCAATCACGCATTTGGAGAGAACGGGAAATTCACCCCTGACCCGCCAGCCGAGTATTTTGTTGAAGATAAATTTACTGATCCTTTTCATTCTCCATTTTCTAAGTGGTAGATGGCTTTTCTCTATTTGCTTTGTTTTTTCCCGGTTCAAGACAGGGGGAAGCCGCTGTTCTCATCACGATTCTTGCTGCTGAAAATTCCGCATCTCCGGAAGTTTAACGCAATTTGCAGTTTAAAGTTCGTTTTGTAGTTGTTCCCAGTGATGCATTGCCCGATCCAACCGGGCTTTGGTCTCTAAAAATTTCTGTAGTAAATTCATATCCGATCCCCCTTCCGGTGTGGAGAGCGTGGCTTCCATCTCTGAGATCTTCTTTTCCAACGATTCTATCTTGTTTTCCGCCTCTTCAATCTGCTTCTCTAACTTGCGTTGTTTCCTATTTAGCTCTTTTTGCTCCTGATAGGATAGCTTGCTTTCTGACGGCTGCTCCTCTCTCTTCTCATCTTTCGATAGTGGGTGAGTGGAAAGTTCCAGCTGTTGCAGGGTCTCGAATCTCTTCTTGTCCAGAAAGTCATAAATACCCCCTAAGTGCTCCACTACTTTTCCACCACCAAATTCATAAACTTTATTGACCAGTCCGTTGAGGAAATCACGGTCGTGCGACACGATGATGGCGGTGCCGTCGAACTCCTTGATCGCCTTTTTCAGTACCTCTTTCGATGCGATATCGAGGTGGTTGGTCGG
>JAAYFR010000101.1 GCA_012728155.1 Bacteroidales bacterium
CACCTATACTGGGTGAAGGTAAAAAAAACAAGCAGACAACAGGAAATAACGGGAATATATCCCTGCAATTAGCCAAAGAAAATAGTTTTGTCCTATATAGATACACGATACTCAATTAAAGTTACATATCAAATTTATGGAAAAGATTACTGAACAACCGTCCATTTATCGACATTTGGAAAAAATGTCAGTAGAAGAACTGACGACAATCATCAATGACGAAAATAAAAAAGCAGCTTTGGCTATCAAAGAGGCATTGCCACAGATTTCAAGATTAATTTCCGCTATTGAAGAGGTGCTCAAAAAAGGGGGTAGGATGTTTTATCTGGGAGCTGGAAATGAAGGACGCCTCTCCATCCTCGACAAAGTGGAATTGCCCAACACCTACGGCATTGAAAAGGGAATCATCAGCACTATTCTTGCAGGTGGTGAGGAGAGAATGCTTGAAGTGCTTGAAGAAAAAGAGGATGATGAAGAGGATGCATTAAAACAAATGCAAGCGCTCAATGTGAGTCGCAACGATATTATCGTGGCTATTTCTGCCGCCGGAGATACCCCATTCGTATTGTCCGGCTTAAGAAAATGCAAGCAAGAAGGGATTCCTTGTGGCGCCATTGTCCATAACCCCTCCTCGCCGGCAGCGGCCTTGGCAGACTACCCGGTAGAAATCATTACCGGCCCCGAAATTATCGCGGGATACACGAAACTCAAAGCCGGTTCCGCGCAAAAAATGCTGTTCGACATGATCAGTACAAGTGTGCTTGTCCGCTTAGGAAAAGTGGAAGATAACCGCATGGTCAATGTCCGCCTTATCAATAACAAGGTAGTGGACCGGTCGGTGAAGATGATCATGTTATTGACCGGCTTGAAGGATTATGAACAGGCAAAAGCCATTCTTCTCCAACGCGGTGATGTGAAGAAATCAGTCGATTACATTGTAGCAAATAATATAAACTGACATGATGAACAAAAAACTATTTTTGGCAGGAGTCCTATTATTATCGATGAGCGTATACGCCACCTCCTGCAAAAAACAAAGCACCATACAGGATAGCATGGAGGCGGTAATGGGGCCGCTTCCCGACCTCACGGGCTTACCCCCGATGAATGTGCAATATATCGATAGCCTGGAAACGGAAAAGTATATCCGTCACACCATCCATTTCACGGTAGCCGAAAATGAAAATCTTCCCGCCTATCTCTACTTGCCTACGCATGCCAAACCGGGGAAATACCCTGCCATGCTCGTGTTGCATTCAACCGGAGCACTGGGTAAAGGGATTGTAGATGGGCAAGGTTCGCTGGAGAATAGGGGAATTGCAAAAGAACTGGCCGAGAGAGGATATGTGGTCATAGCACCCGACTATCCAAGTTTTGGAGAAATGAGAGATTACGATTTTGAAAGCGATCGGTATGAATCGGGGACGATGAAGGGTATATTCGATCATATCCGCTGTGTGGACCTGCTGCAAAGTCTGGAACAGGTCGATCCCGAACGGATAGGAGTCATCGGCCATTCATTGGGAGGACATAATTCCATGTTCGTCGCGGCATTCGACACCCGGTTGAAGGTCATTGTCTCAAGTTGTGGATGGACCCAGTTCGAATATTATGACATAGGTCCCTCCTCCGAACTATACGGCGGAAGATTAGGCCCTTGGGCACAAGACAAGTATATGCCCCTGTTC
>JAAYFR010000102.1 GCA_012728155.1 Bacteroidales bacterium
ATACAATACCTTCTGGGCATTACGGTCCTGTTTCTTACATGCTATAACAAGTTGCAGATCATCCATTCTTAACCGCAGTTCACTTTATTAGATGAAAAACAAGAAAAAACGCTGCGTGAATTGGTGAATTTTTATTTCTATTTATGTTTTTTTAATGAATAAGCTCTCTTTCCACCATAGCTGATTTTCCTGCATCAAAATTACTATCTACAACAAAACCCGGCAAATGAAATTAATTAAGAATATCTAAATTAAATTGGGGTATCATTCTTTTTTCGCTATTTTTGTACTACTTAATCAATTAATAATTACTCTATGAAGGATTTTCTAAAAATCGTACTTGCATCCGCTTTGGGTTTTGTCATCGCGAATATTCTCTTTTCCATAATTGCCATGATCTTCATCTTTGGGGCAATGGGTTCCCTTATGGGTTCCCTATCAACCGGCGAGAAATTTATCCTTCAGGACAATACGGTATTGAACCTGCGCCTGAACGGCCCCATCACCGAGCGTACCCCCGAAGAAGATCCGTTCACCGCCTTGATGGAGTCCAATCGTCCTTTACCTATGGGATTGAACGATATTGTGAGCGCCATCAGGAAGGCAAAGAATAATGATAAAATAAAGGGTGTCTATATCGACTCCCGCACCCTATCTGCTTCTATGGCTACATTGGCCGAGATCCGGCATGAGCTGGAGAGTTTCAAGGAGAGCGGAAAATTTGTCGTTGCTTATGCCGACACCTATACCCAAGGGGGATATTATCTGGCATCCGTTGCAGATAAAGTAGCAATCAATCCACAGGGGACGCTCGATCTCCATGGATTGGCTTCGATTCCTACTTTTTACAAGGATGCACTCGACAAGCTGGGCATCGAAATGCAGATATTTAAGGTGGGGACCTATAAATCGGCAGTGGAGCCTTTTACCCAAAACGAAATGAGTGAAGCAAACCGGGAACAGGTGAGCTCTTACCTGAACGATGTATGGAGTTTCCTGAGAAGTGACCTGGCGGAAGCGCGTTCAATCACTATTGCCGATATCGACTTGCTGGTCAACAGCCTACCCGCCGTGCAATCGACCGATTTCCTGCTCTCATCGAACCTGGTCGATACCCTTCTCTATGAAACAGAGATGAAGAATTATCTGAGGAGCTTGCTCGATATCGATGAAGATGCGAAGATCTCATCGGCAACGGTGGCCGATATGAAGTCGGTAACCACCAAGACGGTGAAGAAGACCGATAACACCATCGCTCTCCTCTACGCATACGGAAATATTGTTTCTGGTACCGGTTCATCCAATATCCAGGATAAATATATGGTAGACCAGATTGAGAAACTGAGAAAAGATAAGGAGATCAAAGCGGTGGTGTTCCGTATCAACTCGGGAGGGGGAAGTGCCTATGCATCAGAACAGATATGGAAAGCCATTTCCGACCTGAAAAATGAAAAACCGGTTGTGGTCTCAATGGGCGATCTGGCGGCTTCGGGTGGGTATTATATCGCATGTAACGGTGATAAAATTGTGGCCCAGCCCACTACGCTGACCGGATCAATCGGCATTTTCGGGGTTATCCCAAATTTTCAGGGAACGACAAAAAAATTGGGCATATCTACCGATGAGGTAAAGACAAACGACTATTCCGATTTTGGCAACCTCACCCGCCCATTCAACGAAAGAGAAAAGGAGATGATGCAAGCCATGATCGAAAGAGGTTATGATCTCTTCCTCACCCGCTGTGCGGAAGGACGCGGCATACCCAAAGACTCGATGGCGCTTTATGCTGAGGGCCGAGTATGGACAGGCAACCAGGCCAAAGAGATCGGACTGGTGGATGAGCTGGGAGGGATTGAGAAAGCGATCGAGATAGCTGCGGAGATGGCTAATCTGGGGAAGAGCTACGTGGTGTTTGAGTATCCTAAACTGCGCTCAAAATTCGAAGAATTGGTCAATCCCCAAAAGGAAGAATTGGCAGCCAGGACTATGAAAGAGTATCTGGGTGAAAGTTACGAGATGTTTATGCTGTTGAAAGATATCAAAGAGCAGGATTATATCCAAGCAAGAATTCCATACGAACTGAATATCTACTAAAAGAAATGGAGAAACCTCCCGTCAAAATACGTCGATCATTGTCGCCAATTGCCTGGCTATACGGCCTTGGCGTGAATTTTCGGAACAAGCTGTTCGATAAAAATATTCTCAAACAAATATCTTTTGATATTCCGGTGATATGTGTGGGCAACCTCACTGTGGGCGGCACAGGAAAAACCCCGCATATTGAATACCTCATCAGGCTGCTGTCGCCACAATACAAGGTGGCAGTACTCAGCAGGGGGTACAAACGCAAACGCAAAGGCTTTATGATCGTCGACATCGATTCAAAAGCATCCAGTGTGGGAGATGAACCCCTGCAAATCAAGCAGAAATTCCCTGAAACATTGGTGGTAGTCGACAAAAATCGGGTGAACGCCATCAGAAAAATTCTCACTATCGAAAAAGAAGAACGCCCCGATGTGATCCTGCTCGACGATGGGTTCCAGCATCGCTATGTGAAACCATCATGCTCCATCCTGTTGGTAGACAGTAATCGCCCCATTTTTGAAGACCGTCTGTTGCCGGCAGGATTATTGCGTGAGCCGTTGAAAGGAAAAGAGAGAGCATCTATCGTCATCGTCACCAAATGCGACGACGACATGCAACCCATCGATTTCCGCATCTATACAAACGGATTGAATCTCTATCCTTTTCAACAACTCTATTTCACCGGTTTCGACTATGGCATGATCATGCCTCTCTTCCCGGAGTTACAGAGAGAGCCACTACAACCATTGGATATCCGTAAGAAACATCTCTTCTTAGTGACAGGCATCGCCTCACCCCAGCCTCTTGTGGATAAAGTGGAACTGATCACCTACAACCTCTACACCAAATTTTTTCCCGATCATCACTCGTTTAATGAAAAAGATATACAGTCGATCAGAGAATTGATCAATACGATAGAGGTAGACAACAACCACAAGATCATCCTGACCACCGAAAAGGATGCCGTCCGCCTCAGAGAACTACCCTACCTCGATGAGGAGATGAAGAGAATGCTCTATTATATCCCGGTAAGCGTAACATTCATGGATGAGAAAGAACAAGAACAATTCAACAACAATATTTTAGGACATGTTAGAGACTATCAAGCAAACAGCGGATTACCTGAAGAGTAGAATCGGAGAGATACCCAATACAGCCATTATCCTGGGGACGGGATTGGGCGAACTGGTGCACGAAATTGAAAATAAGAACGAGATTTCCTATACCGAGATTCCCAATTTCCCCATCTCTACGGTGGAGGGGCATAGCGGGAAACTGATCGTGGGTACCCTCGGCGGTAAGAGAGTGCTGGCCATGCAGGGACGTTTCCACTACTACGAAGGGTACGATATGAAACAGGTCACTTTCCCCATCCGTATCTTCCAGGCGTTGGGCATCGAATACCTCTTCGTTTCCAATGCGGCGGGAGGGATGAACGCCAGCTTCGACGTAGGCGATATCATGCTGATTGAAGACCATATCAACCTCTTCCCCGAGCATCCGCTCCACGGAAAAAATTTCAACGAACTGGGTACCCGTTTCCCCGATATGAGTGAGGCGTACAACAGATCTTTGCGACTGATGGCCATGGAGGTCGCCAAAGAAAAAAATATCAAACTACAGCATGGAGTCTATATCGGCCTCCAAGGACCTACTTTCGAAACGCCGGCCGAATACAACTGGCTGCGTATCATTGGAGGAGACGCTGTGGGCATGTCCACCGTACCCGAAGTGATTGTGGCCAACCATGCAGGGATGAAAGTTTTGGCATTCTCCATCATCACCGACTTGGGTGTGATTGGCAAGATCGTGGAAATATCGCATGAAGAAGTACAGGAAGCGGCCAAGATCGCCCAGCCAAAAATGGCGGAAATCATGCGTACCATCATCCAGAAAATTTGAGGACCCATACAATTACAAGAAACCCCCGACTCACCATATCATATGCGAACAGAAATAGCCTCCTTAGGCGAATTCGGGCTGATCGACCACCTCACCAAAGATATCAAACTGACGCAGAAAAGCTCTATCAAAGGTGTCGGTGATGATGCGGCAGTGGTGGATAATGGCGAAAACCGGACATTAGTGACTACCGACCTGCTGCTGGAAGGGATCCATTTCGATCTCGTCTATACCCCCTTGAAACATCTCGGGTATAAAGCGGCGGTAGTCAACTTCTCCGATATTTATGCGATGAACGGAAAACCACAACAGATCACCGTCTCATTAGGTATCTCGAAACGGTTCTCGGTAGAGGATCTCGAAGATTTCTACAGCGGATTGAAACTGGCCTGTGAGATCTACGGGGTAGATATTGTGGGAGGAGACACCACTTCATCCCTCACCGGCTTCACCATCAGCATCACCTGCATCGGCTCGGTGGAGAAAAGAAAAATTGTCTATAGGGAGGGAGCTAAAAACAGCGACCTGATCTATGTGTCGGGCGATCTGGGTGCCTCCTATATGGGCTTGCAATTGCTGGAAAGGGAAAAGAGCGTCTTCGATGGAGATAAGGATTTCCAACCCGATTTCGGTGGCAGGGAGTACCTGCTGGAGCGTCAAATCAAACCGGAAGCCCGGAAAGATATCATTCAACTATTGGAAGAGAACGGAATTATCCCCACTTCGATGATAGACCTCTCCGACGGATTATCGTCCGACCTGCTCCATATCTGTAACCGGAGTAATGTCGGCTGCCAACTCTTTGAGGAGCGTATCCCAATCGATTACCAGACCGCGGCGATGGCGGAGACATTCAATATGAATGTGACGACCGTAGCACTGAATGGCGGTGAAGATTATGAGCTGCTTTTCACCGTTCCCCTGCATCTCCATGAGAAGATGAGCAAACTGGAAGCGATCCGACTGGTGGGGCATATCACACCGCCCGAACAGGGATGTTACTTGGTCACCCGCGACGGACAGGAGATGCAACTCCGGGCGCAAGGTTGGAATCCCATCGCAGATGAATAATTTTTTCAGCATTTTTTATTGGCAAATTTTGTAAATCTCAAAAATGCGTTTATCTTTGCACTCGCAATTTAAACAGTGCTGGTGCCATAGCTCAGTTGGTAGAGCAAAGGACTGAAAATCCTTGTGTCCCCGGTTCGATTCCTGGTGGCACCACTGATAAGAAAAGCAGAAAATAGAAAATCCCTGAAGGTCAATCACTTTCGGGGATTTTTGTTTTCTGCCGAAAGTGCAAAATGGGGCGAAAAAGAACATATCTGGTGGCGTAATCGGTGACTTTTTCGAGACTATCAAAAATAGTCACCAAGACGTTTTTATTTCGCTAATATACAGTGTTTTGCATAATTTAAATCTGGGCCTATTTCCTTAATTTTGAACCATTAAAATTGCAAGGAAATGAGAAGAAATTCATTTGGAGTTTTATTCTTCTTAAAGAAGAACCAGTTACTAAAAAGTGGAGAAGCCCCCGTAAGTATGCGAATTACCGTAAACGGTCAGCGTGAGGAAATTCGTACGAAGAAAAGCATTAACCCTTCCCTTTGGAATCAAGCCAAAGAACGTTCCAGAGGGCGTGATCGGAAATCCCGTGACGTCAACGACTACATCGAATCTGCGCAAATAAGACTTTCCCAGCTCTTTACCGAGATGGAGCAAAACGGCAAAACCATTACTGCTAAGATTCTTCGGAATAAGTTTCTGGGTATGGATGATGAACATCGCAAGATGCTAATTGCTTTTTTCAATGAACATAATGAACAATGTAGGAAATTAATTGGAATAGATTATGTAGATATTACGGTTCGCCGATATGAATGTTGCGCTCGCTACCTACAAGAGCTTATTCAGCAAAAGTATGGTGAGAATGATTTACTTCTAAGAGAGGTAAAAGGGGAGTTGGTGCGAGATTTTGAATTCTTCCTAAAAACGGAAAAAGGCTGTGCCCAGAATACGGTTATCCGATATATGAAATGCTTCAAAAAAGTAATCAACTTGGCTATTGCCAACGAGTACATTAGTCGAAATCCATTTGCTGGAATCAAATTTCATGAAGTGCCGGTCAACAAGGAATTCCTGACCATGGACGAAATAACTCGAATCACTCAAAAAGAATTTGCGATACATCGGTTAGAATTGGTTCGAGATGTATTCTTGTTCTCAATATGGACTGGGCTTGCATTCATTGATGTCTATAATCTAAAACAAGAACATATTGTTACAGACAACAACGGAAATCTATGGATACGCAAAACCCGTGAAAAGACAAATAATATGTGTAATATCCCTTTGTTAAGTACCCCTATGCAAATTTTAAAGAAATACGAAGGATATCCCATCTGCGAAGAACGAGGAACACTACTACCTGTTATGTGTAATCAAAAATATAATTCGTACTTGAAGGAAACCCAAGCAGTTTAGGAGAGGCAAAGTAAAAGCGAGTAACGAGAACGAAATCAGCGGATTACGAAATTGGTAATTTTTGGAAAAATGGGAGAAAACGCATAAAAAAGCAAAGTTGGCGGTAAGTTGAGTTACCAACTCGTTACCTGAGCAAGTTTTCGAACAATTACACAACAGGCTATTATTCATTGATTTGCGTTGGATTGCATAGCGCCGGATAACTCTAAGTGAATTAAATTTGTAACCATTAAAAATTAGAGTTATGCGATCAACATTTAAGGTTTTGTTTTACCTGAAGAAAAACAATTTGAAGCCGGACGGCAAAGCCCCCGTCATGGGAAGGATTACTGTAAACGGCACGATAGCCCAGTTTAGTTGTAAAATGGATGTTAAACCCTCCCTATGGGATACAACCGCCAACCGTGCAGCAGGCAAAAGTCTTGAAGCACAAAAAATCAATCAGAAGTTAGACAACATCAAAACCCAAATTGGCAAACAGTACCAAAACATTAGCAACCGGGACAACTTCGTTTCCGCCGAGAAAGTAAAAAACGGCTACTTGGGATTTGGCGATGAGTATCGAACGTTCTTTTCTATTGCTGATGAGTTCTATGAAAGTTATCGGAAACGTGTTGGCAAAGACCGAACCGAAGGCTCTTATGAACAGCTTCTGATTAATCGGAGGCGTGTTGAAATGTTCCTTAAAGACAGATATGGTCTTTCGGATATTCCTATTCGTGAGATAGAGCCCCAGTTTATTGAAGACTATTATACCTACCTGTTAGAAGAACGTAAACTGGCAGGAAGCACCTTGCTGACCTCCATTACCAAACTCAAACAGATTATGCTGATTGCCCAACGCAAGGGTTATGTGCAAATTAATCCCTTTGCCGGATTTAGATTCAAAGCTAAAACTCGCGACCGGGGTTATCTTACTGAGGATGAATTGCAGCGGTTTATGACCGTAGAGCTTCGGCGTTATAAACAACGGCAGATACGGGATATATTCGTTTTCCAAGCCTTTACCGGTCTCGCCTATGCAGATGTAAAGAAACTGACATTTGATGACATTCAAACCTCCTTTGATGGAGAACTGTGGCTGATTGCCAAACGTAAGAAAACCGGTACGACCTTTTATGTAAAATTATTACCTGTTGCAAAACAGCTTATTGAACAATATCGGTTGGTGGCTAAGAACCAGTTTATTTTCCCCGTTCCAAGTAATGCGGAGAATATGAATCGTACCCTACGGCGTATCGGGAAACAAGCCGGCATAACGAAGTGGATTTCCTCGCATATGGCCCGCCATACGATGGCTACAACTGTCTGTTTATCACAGGGTGTGCCGATTGAAACAGTCTCTCAAATGCTTGGACATAGCAATATCCACACGACCCAAATCTATGCCAAAATCACGAATGAGAAAATCAGTCGTGATATGGCTGCCCTGACTGACAGAATTGGAGATAAATATCAAGTGGAAACAGATAGACCGAAGTCTGATTTTAGAAATATCGGAAAAGTTGGCAAACGAAAACAATCCATGCTATGAATCAGGAAGAAATAACAATATCGGATTTGATAACACGCATTGAATCCGGTGAAAAAGAAAATATCAGGCTAAAAACTTGGCAGTTGGCGCACCTGTTCGGTATTTATGAATCTACAGTACGAACCAATATAAAGGCAATAATCAAAAGCAACATTGTACAGCCGGATTATAATTCCACACTTGTACAAGAGCGTGGTATTCTATTACCAGAAGCCTTTGGATTGGATATGGTTATAGCCTTATCTTTTAGAATTAACTCTGCCGAAGCGGATAAACTTCGAAGATGGATCATAGGTAAACTTACCAAAGTTTCAAGAACAATAAATAATGAAATTATTCTATTTTCATATTCACGGAATAATCAGTCTATGCTTAACTAAAGCCGGGTCGGTCATTTCGTTTTCGGGGCAAAGTTGCTTCGCCGGGATGAGCCGTCAAGTCCAAGCCCTCCGGGTCGGAAGCGAAAATCTCCACCCATACGGATTGTATTTTAGCATCCGAGACTTGCCTTGCTCATCCCTCTTCCCGAAACATAGAAAGCCCCTGCAACGAAACGACCGACCCGAAGGATGACGCAAATACAAAAAAGAAAACAAGCATTTCATTTTTCAGAATGCTTGTTTTCTTTTTTAATGCAGGGCAACTTCACTCCCTCGCCTTCGGAATCTGCATATACATTACCATTATTTCTTAGAACGGTAGTTCTGGTGAACGGTAATTTTGGTATAGAGCTTCTTCCAGTTCATCTTCGGGGTAAAGTATTTTACCACCGATCGAGGTATAGCAAATCGTTCGGGTATCTCGCAGCTTCTGGAGCGTGCGTGGAGATATGTGCAGATATTCCATTACTTCCTCTCCCGTCAGATAGCGTTTGTCAGCCAACGTGGGGCGATATTTGTCCCGAACGCTTTGCACACACGCGAGAGCCTGTTTCATTTTTCCGGCAAGTTCTTTGAACTCATCTGAGGTCATATCTACAAACTTATCCATTCCGTCCTCCTTTCATTCCGTCGTCAAGAAGTTTTGCAATATCCGACTGCCGGTAATAAACCTTACCTCCCAACATGGAATAAGGAACTGTCCCATTATTCCGCCACGTTTGAAGAGTCCGTTTGGATATATTGAGCGCACGGCAGACATCCATCGAGTCTATTCAGCCGTCCCGAGGATTGGGGCAGTACAACTCTTTCAAGGCTCTCATTTCACTTGTCAATCTGTTTATCTGCTGCTTAAGATTTTCCCAAGCATGCAAGTCTATACATACAATCTCCATTTTATTCTTTCTCGTTGAATGTGCTTGCCAACGAACGTTTCAAACCCTCGTTGGCAGAACGGGTGATTAATTCTTTGTTTGCCGATAAATGGTCGGCAAGGATATTTGTAAGGAGGATGGTCGGCGTTATCTCCGGCACGATATGCTGTAATGACGAAACCAACGTTTGTAGTTTCTCTTTCATTCTTACATCAATATACACTGGGGTATAATCCTTTACCTTGCTCACCTTCAAAAAACGTCGGGCGTATTCCTCCTCGTCTTTTTTGCGCGACAGTTTTGGCTTGGAAGAAGTTCATGTGCTATCAACATAATCTTTAATATCCATCTTCTCCGCTTCCGCTTTGCCGGTCAATTCCTGACCGTCGATTGTTTCTTCACTCATATTACTATGGTTTTAATTCGTTAATATTATGCCGGACGATACCGGCGGTTATTTTTATTACTGGATACATTGTGATATCCATACATGATATACCGCGAAGGATATTCTTTGGGGATAGTCAGTCATCCGTGATACGGTTGGACTTGTCCATAACGCTCTAATTTCTTCCGAAAGGATAAACCGTATCCTGCGACTTTGCAAGCGGTTGTTTCCGAAATCGGGTGCAAGATACGGACTCTCTGATGCCTGCGCTGTTTGGATAACAGCCTTACCTAACAGGTTGGAGCGATATGTGTTTGGAAATCAATGTGCTTTTGCAAAAGTAGTATAATCCAGATTGACAAAAAGGGGTGTATATGGAAAGTTATGAATATAAATCAATTCTCTGAATTTCAGCAGATAAGATAATTTTGGCAGGGAATAAAAATAATTTCAAGAAATATGGGAAATATTTCCAAACCTGGATATTGGAGTTAATTATCCCGGTTTTCTTCCATCGCATCAATCATTTCTTCAATCTCAACAAGTCCACGGATAGATTCCCGTTTGTTACGGTTACGGTTGTTGAGTAATTGTTGCATGGCGATAAAGTGCGGTTTATCCCCATAACGTTGCTTATTGCCTTCGGTACGGAAGGACAGGAAGTCTTTATTGCCGTCGGCAACTGACATCCATGTATCTTTGATATATTTGTTTTCGCTTAGTTGGTCTAAGAGATAAACCAACGATTTCTGGTTGGTAACTTCCAGCGGTTCGGTCAGCTTTCCCTTTAGTAGTTTCTTTAGTTCGGTTATCTTTACCTTGCAGCGGAAGAGTTTTATTTCTTCCACGCATTCGGAGAGCAGTACATATTGCTTACTGTTAAGTTTCGGCTCATAGGTGCGTTTCTTCGGATGACGTGTAGGCTGAGCTGATTTTGTTTGTTCGCCAGATTCCGCTTCTTCGGGTATGTCAACATTTTCATCTTTACCGGTATCTCCACCAGAAGCAATATTCGTTTCTGTCTTCGTGTTGGCTTTCACTTTATCCGAAGGCTGATTAGTTTCATAGAGGATACAAAGTTTCTCTAATGATACGAGGTCTATGAGTTCCCTGAAATAGGGCAAATCTATCTTTGAAAGTTTTTCGGCATAGTTTGCCGGGGTTATCTCTACCTCCGGAGCCACAAACGTTCGGTAACGTTGATAAACTTCTTTGGTGATATCATCGTAGAAATCACTGTACCAAAGATAGTCTTCCCGTCCATCCCTAAAATAACGGGGAACACTCTCAAGCGGAGGATTATGACGAATAATATCCATGATTTTCCCTTTATAGAGAGTCATGTCTTCTGATGTAGGCTTCATTCTGTACAACATACCAAGCACAGTCTCATAGTTTATCTCTACAAAACGGTTAAGGCATTGTTGTACTTCCCGGAAGCCTTCTTCCGACAAATCCGTATATTCTATTTCGTCATCATAACCAAACATGGCGTAAAGATATACATTTTCAAAGTAATATGGGTAATATTACCAACTGGAGTAGCCAAAGTGGCTTTGTTTACCTGTATGGGTAGCAAATGGAAGCAGCTTAACGCAAAGACGCAGACAGATGTTTGATTGTCAAACATATAAACTATATTTGCGACCTGCATCCCTGTTGGGTGCAGCTAAATATCAAACAAGATGAAAACAGTGTCCATGTTTATCCGATTAACTGGCTCTCTCTACACATGAAGAGCCAACGGCAATACACTACCTGTATTGCTAAACCCAGGCATTCCCACTTTAAGCCCGGCTTTAGGTTCTAACGTTGCCGTCCGTTCAAAAAACAAAGAAGCTCCCGCTCCTTTATTTTTTTTCGTCCGTCAAAGGAGCAAGGTAATCTTTCGGGTAACCCGAAATCACCTTGCCCTGCGGGGCTGTGACCACGCTGCACATAAATTCGGCGTACCTTGAATTTCTCTTCCGCTTCAAAATCCGCTCCCGTTGGTCTCATATTTTGAGGTCACTTCACAACCCGACGATTCCACTCCCGATGGTCGCTTCCGTTCCGACTTGCACGGACGTGTACTTACGTCCGAAAGTTTTCCATAACCTTAAATGTCGATGTTATGGAAAATAAAGAGAAGAAAAAGAAAAGACGAGGTCGCCCCGCAAAGGAAAATTTGAAACTTTCCGCTTCGATTAACCTCAAATTAACCGAAGCAGATTTCAAAAGAGTGAACGAAAAAGCCGGGAAACTGGGTATAAAAGCTACTCAATACGCACGGGAAATGACGCTTAAAGGTAGCGTCAAATCTCACTTCACATTAGAAGAGCTTAACCTGATGCGGAAACTGTCAGGTATGGCAAATAACCTAAATCAACTTGCCCGAAAGGCAAACTCTATAGGATATAAAGCAACCGAAAAAGTATTGTTTGAGCTCGCTTGCGAGATAAAGAGACTGTTAGATGATCGCTAAGAATATCAAAGGAAAATCATTCAAAGGATGTGTCCGGTACGTGATGAACGACACAGCTGAATTGCTCGAAGCGGAGGGCGTACTGGCTGGAACTACGGAAGAAATTATCCGTGGTTTCGCCATGCAACGCTCCGGCAGAAAGGAAATAAAACAGCCTGTCGGACATATTCCCATATCATTCGCTCCCGAAGACAGAGAGCGTATGACGAATGATTTTATGGTACAGTTAGCCAAAGAATATATGGAAGAGATGGGGATTAAGAACACTCAATATATTATCGCCCGGCACCACAATTCGGATAATGACCATCTGCATATTGTTTACAACCGCATTGATAACGACCTTAAATTAATTTCGGTCAATTACGATTACAAGCGTAATATAAAGGTGTGTAAAAGGCTAAAAGACAAACACAATCTTACTTATGGAGAAGGAAAAGACCGGGTAAGACGAGAGAAGTTACGGAATCCGGATGCGGTAAAATATCTTTTGCACGATATAGTCAAGGCGATTTTGCCCTATTGTACGAACGGGAAAGACTTCCACGATTTTCTCCAAAGTAAGAATATAAATGTAGAATTTAAGCACAAACGAACAACCGGAGAGATAGAAGGAATATCGTTCAACTATGACAATGTTTCTTTCAAAGGCTCACAGATTGATAGGAAATTCAGCTATGGAAATCTGAAAAAGGAATTCGAGAGGAATCGATTGGAAGCCCAAAAACAAAAATTATTGGAACAAGAACGAGAGATTGAACAAGCGAGAATTAGAAAACAAAAAGTGGAAGAGAAGAAGTTAGAATTGGAACGTCAGCGAAAAGAACAGGATCAACTTCGCAAGCAGGAGGAAGCGAAAAACGCACCTCCTCCAAAACAAAATATTGTTGTGTTGGGTGTGGAATTGACCGATGAACAACAGAATATATTAACGAGCGGAGGGCATACCTTCCTTGAAAATCTAACAAGCAATGATGGAAAAACTCCATTTTCAGCATACGCTTTTCTTAACGATGAAAAGAACACAGTTTATTTCACAAACGAAGATCCCGACACATTTGTCAAGTATGGCAAGTACGAAATGCGGCTCCGGGATAAGGCTTTGATAGAGGATGGGCAGATAACAAAAGCTACCGTCAAATGGTGGGGAGGTAGAGGATATGAACATCCATATCTATGGAAAACGAATAAATCCGATGCAGAATATAAGGAATCGTGGGGTGATCCGAGATTGCCGAAAGAAGAGCAGAAGCCGAAAGAAACAAAACAGAAAGTTGCTAAATTTCAAGAGAAGAAAAGAGGGAGAGGGATATAAAAACAAAATAACACATTTTGGACGGTACTACTAGCGATGGAGGAGTAACCTTTTACTATGTCATAAAGCAAAAGTATTCTCGGACAGTAGTTGAAAATATGGCAGACATATTAAGAATCTTATAAAGCAGGTCTAAAATGTTTCCGTATCTTTGCACTGTTATGATACACATCCTGATCATAGAAGATGAACCCGGCATTTATAACTTTCTTAAACAAGGATTGGAAGAAGAAGGTTATATAACTACTATTGCTACTGATGGAAAGCAAGGAATAGAGATTTTTGAATCGGAAAAGCCGGATATAATTTTATTGGATTGGATGTTGCCCAAAATGACAGGCATAGAAGTATGTAAAACCATCCGTGAGAAAGATGCTGACATTCCGGTTCTATTCCTGACTGCAAAAGATACTGTACAGGAAACCATTGAAGGATTGCAATGTGGGGCGAATGATTATATCAAAAAGCCATTCAGCTTTGAAGAATTGTTGGAAAGGATAAAAATACATTTCCGAAATAAAAAAGAGCAAGAAGTTCTTGTATTAGGCAATATTTCGCTCAACCTCAATACATACGAAGTAAAATCAAACTCTTCTGTTGTTTCTCTGACTCAACGGGAGTTTGAATTACTCGAATTCCTTATCAGAAACAAAGGAAACGTATGCAAAAGAGACGAGATTATTGAAAAGGTATGGAGTATTCATTTCGAATACGATACAGGAGTGATAGATGTTTTTATAAATGCTATCCGTAAAAAACTGAATTTGGATAAGGATAACGGATATATCAAGACCATAAGAGGTGTAGGGTATATTGCTAACGAATAAATATGCAGAATTTCTCATTTCGGAACAGGATTGCCTTGAATTATATGATTACTACAGCATTATTAATCGGGCTTGTTTTCATTACCATCTATATGGTAGTGGAATACAATGTATCCAACCACCTGAATAAAGATTTGCAACGCGAAGTAGAACGCCATTCTCAGGAAATAGAAGTAAGAAACGGAACAATCACCTTGAAAAGACACAAAGAGTGGATGGAACGAGAACACAATACTGTCGGGGTTGACCCGGTGTTCATCGAATTCTTGGATATTAATGGTAATCTCATTGATAAATCGCCCAATTTGAAAAGCAGTAATTTACTGTATAATCCGAACCAAGAAGATAATGTATTTTTTAATGGAGAGCTTGCAGAAAAAAGGATAAGGCAGGTACAAGTTCCTATTCAAAACGAAAATGGCACACGTGTCGGGCACTTGTTGGTAGCTGTGGCTCGCGAAGGTTCGGAAGTGGTGTTGGAGGCTCTGCGGCATATACTACTCTTTACCTATCCGATTATTCTAATTATACTGTTTTTTGTTGCCCGGTTTATTGCCGGAAGAAGCATCAAACCTATCAACCATATTATTGATACCTCTAATAAAATTACACGGGACAATCTGACTGAGCGTATTCCTTTGCCTCATAATAAAGATGAACTTTATGTCTTATCCGATACTATCAATCAACTGCTCAACCGTATTGAAAAAACTATCGAACGGGAGAAATCATTTACATCCTATGCTTCCCATGAGTTTCGTACACCTTTGGCTGTGTTGAAAGGAACGTTGGAAGTGTTGATAAGAAAACCTCGAAGTCAGGAAGAGTACGAAGAAAAAGTAACTTATTGCATAAAGGAAATAGATCGCCTGAACCATTTAGTGGATGATTTGCTTATTCTGACCCGTTTCGAAAATCAGAAACAATCTCTTCACATTGATACTGTGAAAATTGATTCGGTAATTAAAGATGCTTTGAAATATTTGTCGGCAAATATTCAGCAAAAGAATATTGATATCGACTACCTCTCTTTCTCAGATGACATTGATATTCAAACGGATAAATATTTATTTACGACCATTCTTTCCAATATTTTTTCCAACGCCATTAAATATTCCCACTCGAAGGGCAGGGTCGGAATACAATTGCAAAAAGAGAACAATGCCATAATCTGTGAAGTTAAAGATGCCGGAATAGGTATTCCTGAAAAGGATATGGAAAAGATTTTCGATAAGTTTTACCGTTCAGCAGACCGTGCCGAGATTAAAGGTTTTGGCTTGGGGTTATCCATTGTTAAAAGGTTTTGTTCTTTATTGAATATCGAGGTTGAATTTTTCAGTAGAGAAGGCATAGGAACCACTGTCAGATTACGAATTCCTCAATCTTAAGCAAATCTTAAGCCAACTATTTTAACATCTATCTACTTTTGCTGATTATTGAAATCAGGTAAAACAAAAGTCGATGTTAGAAAAGATTATACGGTTTAGTCTTAACCGCAAGCTGATTATATTACTATTTACATTTGCCATATTCGTATATGGCATTTATTCGGTTTTTCATATACCTATCGGTGCAGTACCCGATATCACCAATAATCAGGTGCAGGTCATCACTACTTCTACAAACCTTTCGACCGAAGATATCGAACAGTTTATCACTTATCCTATCGAAATGGAAATGGCAAACCTCCCCGGAGTGCAGGAAATCCGTTCCGTTTCCAAATTCGGACTGTCGGTGGTAACAATAGTTTTCGACGAAAGTATGGGGACATACCTCCCGCGTCAATTGATAGCCGAGAAAATAAAAACAGCATCAGAGCTTATCCCTGAAGGTTTCGGTTCTCCCGAGATGGGTCCTATATCGACCGGGTTGGGGGAGATTTATCAATATGTTCTGGATGTAAAACCGGAATTTAGAGACAGATATTCGGTTGCAGACCTGCGCACAATACAAGATTGGATAGTGAAACGTCAACTTTCGGGAATTCCCGGAGTAGTCGAAATTAATACATGGGGCGGCTATCTGAAACAGTACGAGGTAGCTATCAACCCTTCCCGCCTGAAAGCGATGAACATTACCACTGGCGATTTGGTAAGTGCGCTTGAAAAGAATAACAGCATTGCCGGAGGTGCTTATATCGAGAAAGCCAATCAAAGCTATTTCATTCGTGGAGAAGGGAAAATCAGCACCATTGAAGATATAGAAAACATTGTTGTAAAGAACGTCGAAGGCATTCCCGTTCTTGTAAAAGACATTGCTTCTGTACGTTTCGGAAGTGCCAACCGTTTCGGAGCTATTACAGGAAACGGTGAAGGCGAGAAAGTTCTCGGCCAGATAATGATGTTGAAAGGAGCCGACTCCAAAGAAACCATCAATGCAGTAAAGGAGAGGGTGGAAGAGGTACAGAAAGCGCTTCCCGAAGGAGTATATATCAATGCCTTTTTGGAACGTAGCGAATTGGTCGCAAAAACGACTTTTACCGTTGCCGAAAATCTGATACTCGGCTGTTTAATAGTGATATTCGTAGTTGTATTACTACTCGGAAATTTCCGTTCGGGAATTGTCGTAGCTTCTGTGATACCATTATCCTTATTGTTTGCTATTTCACTGATGCGGATATTCGGAATAGATGCCAACCTGATGAGTCTGGGGGCGATTGATTTCGGAATCATTATAGACGGTGCCGTTATTATTGTGGAATTTGTTTCGTCTCAAATGACAGCTAATGCCTCCAAATTGAGCCATCTGAGTATATCTGACAGAAAACGAGAATTGGACAGAATTACCTTAAACAGTTCGTCCACAATGATGAACTCTGCTATCTTCGGACAACTAATCATACTAATCGTTTTCATTCCTATTCTTTCTCTTTCGGGAGTGGAAGGAAAGATGTTCCGACCGATGGCGCTTACTTTCAGCTTCGCACTCATTGGAGCCATGTTGCTTTGCCTTACATACGTTCCAGTTCTGTCTTCCCTGATTATCAAACCGCAGGTTCAGAAACGGAATGGAATTACAGTGAGCATAATAAGGGCATTAACTAAAGCTTATCTGCCTGTTATCACTTGGACATTGAAACATGCAAAGAGAACACTTGTCGGAGCAGTCGGATTATTAGTTATAGCCGTGATAGTATTTACCCGCATGGGCGGCGAGTTTATACCGCAATTGGATGAAGGGGATTTTGTTATTCAACCTGTTCTTAAGACAGGAACATCGCTTGCTAAAACCATAGAAACCACAACCTTAATTGAAAAAACCATTCTCGATAAATTCACCGAAGTAGAACAGATAGTCAGCCGTATCGGAGCTGCCGAAGTGCCTACCGACCCTATGTCGATGGAAGAAAGCGATATCATTGTAAAAGTGAAACCTAAAAGCGAATGGGTATCGGCAAAATCTAAAGACGAGTTGGCAGATAAGATAAAAGAAGAATTAGAAGCCACCATACCGAATATGGAGATAGAGTTTACCCAACCTATCGAAATGCGTTTTAATGAACTTATATCGGGTACACGTTCCGATGTGGCCATCAGGATTTTCGGAGAAGATTTGGCGGTACTTGCTGAAAAAGCCGAACAGATAAAACGTGCTATTGCCCATGTGGAAGGAGCCGCCGATATTATCGTAGAAAAGATAGACGGTCTGCCGCAAATGACCGTTGAGTATAATCGCACTCGCATTGCTCAATACGGATTGAATATATCGGATATCAATGATATTGTAGCGTTGTCTTTTGCTGGTACTACGGTCGGCAATGTTTTTGAAGGAGAACGCCGTTTCGATCTGGTGGTTCGTTTGGAAGGGAATCTGCGTAATGATATCGAGGATTTGAGGGACTTGTATGTTCCGTTACCAAATGGCGGACAAATCCCGCTTCGCGAATTGGCAAAAGTAGAATATACCGAAGGCCCTGCTAAAATCTCTCGCGACGACACCAAACGCCGTGTGGTAATCGGGGTGAACGTTCGTAACCGTGACATGGAAAGCGTAGTAAAAGATGTATCGGCAATTATCAATGAAAAAATCAATCTGCCGCCTGGATATTATGTGACTTACGGCGGACAGTTCGAAAATATGCAAAATGCACTTAATCGCCTGAAAATAGCTGTTCCTGCGGCTCTCTGTCTGATTTTTATACTTCTCTACTTCGCTTTTGGCGCGATACGCGAAGCTTTGCTTGTTTTTACGGCTATTCCGCTTTCAGCTGTGGGTGGTGTCTTGTTGCTTTGGATGAGAGGGATGCCGTTCAGTATATCTGCTGGAGTCGGTTTTATTGCCCTGTTCGGTATTGCCGTATTGAACGGAATTGTTCTGGTGGAACATCTCAAAGAGTTGAAGAACAAAGGTATGAAGAACATTGATGAGCTGATCCTCAAAGGAACGACTGACAGGCTTCGTCCTGTTACCCTGACAGCCGCAGCCGCAGCACTCGGATTTTTACCTATGGCTATTTCCTCGTCGGCAGGGGCGGAGGTGCAACGTCCGTTAGCTACGGTGGTTATCGGCGGATTGTTCACGGCAACCCTGCTTACCATGGTTGTGCTGCCTATCCTTTTCAAAATGTTTGACAAAAATCTGACGAAAGATGAAGAAGATATATAGAATCATATGCTTAGTAATTTTGTGTGTAACCAGTTATATGGCTTATTCACAAAATAATCCCGAATTAAATACTTTGATTGAGGCAGCCCTTGCCAACAATAAGGAACTAGCTTCTTATCAGTTGCAGACCGATGCTTCCAAAGCGAATATCGGGACGGCTTTCGACTTTGAAAAAACAACCGTGTATTACGGATACGATGAGAATAATGTGGCTCCCAACGATAAGGCGTTGCGTGTATTTGGCATTGAGCAAACGTTCTCTTTTCCGACCGTATATGGCGCACAAAAAAAGGTTTACAAATCGCAATGGGAACAAAACAGGGCTTTGTACGAAATACAAAAAAATAAGCTGGTGCTCGGTGTTTCGCTTATCTACGAGCAGATAGTTTATACCCAAAATAAAGAGAAATTATATACCGAATTGGATAGCCTTTATGCTGCTTTCTCAAAGGCAGGAAGCCGAAAATTCGAATTGGGAGAGTCCAATTATCTGGAAAAGATTACGGCAGAAGCCAAATCGAAACAGATTCGTACCACATTAATACAATTGAAGAGCCAGAAGCAGGCGCTTTACGAACAGTTAAAATCATTGGTGCAAAGTGAGGATAGTTTTCAAGTATCAAATGATGAATTAAATCTGTTGTATCTCGAAAATATCAGTACAGGCAAAGAATTACAAAAGAATTATCTGGAAACGGTCAGTAATATCTTTTCATCCCAGATAAAACTACAAAATCAGAATTGGCTACCCGACCTGAGTGTCGAACTTTTTACGGGCACGAACAAAGGGTTGGGCTATCATCAGAACGGTTTTCAGATAGGTATAGCAATTCCCTTGTTTTTCAGTGGAAATATTTCGAAACGCAAGACCGCCAAATTGGAGCAACAAAGTTGGGAGGCTATGCGAAGCAATCGCGAAATACAAATGGAAAGTTTCTATATGCAGAAG
>JAAYFR010000103.1 GCA_012728155.1 Bacteroidales bacterium
ATACTATCCAGTATGCACTGTGCTTTCTCCTGCTTGTCGATAAAATAATAGGTGTAGGGGATAGAGTGGGAGGGTTGATTCCCGTGGCAGTAATTGCCGATAAATCCAGTCATGTTGTGTGCTTCATATCCTCTCCAAGGTTCGGAGAAAAGGGAGTCAAGTTTTTGATCTACCGCCTGGTGACTGGGAAATAAGGCGATCATTCCTCCCGGATCGTGAGGGGCGAAGAAGAGCGATTGCCAGGCATTCGCTTCCCGGTACATATAAGCAAAGTAAGGATAGTAGGGGTTGAACTCCTCAATCCAGTTTCCATTATCAATTCTTCCGCGCCAAAAGCCGGTAGACGGATCGAACAGGTTCTTATAGTTGGCGGAACGTTCTATCAGTAGTGAGTAGTTCTTCTCGTCATTCAATTCTCTTGCTATCAGAGCGGTAGCATAATCATCATAAGCATATTCCACCGTTTTAGTGACTGCCGCTTTATACTCATCCCATGTAGGCACGTGGGTGGTGTCTTTCTCGGCAATCCAACCCCGTTCGATATATTCATCGAGATAGGGTCTGCCGCCGCGTCCTGGCACTGTGGCGTTTTTGAGCAATAGTTTGTATGCCCGCTCCAGATCAAAACCGGTGATTCCACGCAGATAGCTTCCTGCTACGAATACCGAGGCGTGATCGCCATGGAAGAAAGTGGGCATATACCCCCCTCTTTTCTCTCCTTTGTCGATAATCGATCGGATGATATCGGTAGTGACATCGGGCGACAACATAGCCAACAGTACCAATTTATTGCGATAGTCGTCCCAGAATGATGGATTGGTATAGTAGTGGAATCCCTCATTGACAACCTCTCCTTTTTCATCCGTGAAATCGCCGTTTATATCGCTGCGTAAGGCCGGCCAAAGAAAAGAGCGATAGAGGGTGGAGTAAAAGAGACCTTTTTCACGTTCGGTACCACCCGATACTTTGATTTTCGAGAGCAACTTATTCCATTCCACATTGGCTTCCTCACGTATCTGATCAAAACTTTTGTATAGCATCTCTGCTTCCAGGTTCATTTTTGCATTTTCGATACTGACGAAAGAGAATCCTATTCTGAGCTCCAACGGATCATTTTTTCCACTTCTCTCGCCGAAATTCACCAAAGAGATCTCATGTCGGTTCTTTTTTATCTGTCGGATATCTTCTACCGGATAGTTGGAGACCGCATAGAAATATATCTTCCCTTCGGCATCCTGAAAACCCGAAAAGACGTACTTGCCTATCTTTTGAATGCTCCAATCCTTTACACGGTTGTTGGAACGGGTCATATCGGCCACCAGTTTCTTGTCTGAGCCCTTGGGGTAACTATACCTGTGAAAGCCGCAACGCAGGGTGGTGGTCAACTCTGCGTTAATACCATATGTCTCAAGAAATACCTGATAGTATCCGGGGTGAGCCGATTCGTTATCATGACTGAAGGTAGAGGCATAACTTCCGGGATCGATCTCCCCGGTGACTGGCAATAATGGGATATGCAACAGGTTCCAATGCCCTTTATTGGTATGCGAAAAACCATAGATCACCGTGTCCTCATACTGATAACCCGCACCGCTCCGGAATTGGGTGACCGGACTCAGTTGCACCATGGCGTTGGGTAGGGAACTCCCCGGAAAGACCTCGGCTCCCCAGGTGCGCTCTTTCCAGGTACGCACATACCCCAGGTCTTCAGGTTCCCAAAGAGTAGCCGTACCTAAGAAAGGGTTCACATAATCGCTGAGTTGTCTTTCTTCTGCACCTCTGCAGCCCGATAAAACAATCGACAGAAAAAAGATAATGGATAAAATATGTTTCACACTATTTCTTACTATATCTTCTGTTGGTATCATAAGTTCTGCTTTAAGTTTGTCATTAGTCATCACTGCAAGGTGATGAGAAAATTGATAGCGCACTCTTATGCAAAGTTATTTTTTTAATTTGATAATAAAAAAAATTGAAGGGTTGTAGCTTCTATTTTACTAAGAGCTGGTAATTCTCTTTCCCTTATTGCTTTTCCATCAGGAAGTCACTACCTTTGCGGTATGAAAAAACTTGTAATTGTTGGTTGTGGTTATCTGGCCGATATTGTGACAGATGCTTTTTTACAGGGGTTGTTGCCCGGTTATGATTTGGTGGGAGTCTATTCCCGTACGGCACTTAATGCGGAACGGCTTGCTGCCAGAATGAAAGTGGAAGGGAGTGTATGTAAGGCGTGCTCCTCATTAGAAGAATTATTGGCATTAAAACCGGATTTTCTGGTTGAGGCTGCCTCACCTGTAGCGATGAAAGAGCTGGCATTGGCAACACTCAAAAATGGAACCTCTATTGTTACCCTATCCATCGGAGCGTTTGCAGATACCCATTTTTATGAGGAGGTGAAGAAAACTGCTGCCGCCCATGGTACGCGTGTTTATATCGCTTCGGGTGCCACGGGAGGATTTGACGTGCTCAGGACCGCTACACTGATGGGAAATGCTTCTGCCCGGTTCTTGAATGAGAAAGGGGTGAAAGCGCTGAGAAAATCGGCCTTTTATACACCAGAGATGGAGACAACCAATAAAATCGTTTTTTCCGGTACAGCCAGAGAGGCGATCAATAGTTTTCCGACCGGACTCAATGTGGCTGTAGCCGCTTCATTGGCTACGGTGGGACCTGAGAAAATGCAGGTTACGATGGAGTCGACTCCCCATTTTGTGGGAGACAGGCAGCGGGTAGAAATAAAGAATGAACAGGTGCACGCTGTGGTGGATGTCTATAGTGCTACGCCTGAAATTGCCGCCTGGTCAGTAGTCAGTACTCTTCGGAATATCGATTCTCCTATTCAGTTTTGAATAGCGTCTTATAACAAATAATATAACCACGAATTGAATGGAAATTGCTTTGGCGTATTATTCCATTCCCCATTCCCCACTCCCCATTTATCCATCTATTCCGGTATAATCAGACAAATTCCGCATCACCTTTTCACTTAGCCGGTCGAACGCCTGGCGTGTACGTCCGGTTGATACTTGCATGCAGCGTACTTTGGGATGATTGAGAAGGTGTTCCCCGCCCAATGCACCTACGGTATCGCAATAGCATAGGTTGTCACCTTCTAACCATTGCAGGAAAGGAGTTTCATCCCATGCGGGGGAGAGCCCGGTATTGAAAAGTATCTTTTTGTTTCCTAATTTCTCAAATTGGACTTCATGTAATAAGAGCGTATTCCTGTTAAGGCAGCAACAGATCACTTCCGATTCACCGAGGAGATCGTTTAATGGGAGGAAGCGATAACCTTTTGCTTTGGCTTCTTCTTTTTCACTTCGTGCAAAATAGGAGATTTCCGCACCAAAAAAATGGAGCGCATCAGCAATCATGCCCCCCGATTTGCCGAGTCCAACGATACCTGACTTGAGCCCGGTGATTTCTCTTGCCATCCCATCCCATGGTTCCTGGTCGAATCCGTGCAGGCAGCGTACCAATTCACTGATCACATACTCAACAACCCCTTCATCTCCATAATCACGGATACCGGTGACGGTTATTCCCCTGCTGTGGGCGTAACGGATATCTACATTGGCGCTTTCAGGGGAGTAGAGGGAGCAGCACATACCAATATATTTTACATTGGGACACTGTTCAAGGACCGATTTCCCGAGGTGCGACGTATAGCTGACCAATACTGCATCGGCATTTCCAATCCGGGTTGCGATTTCATGGTCATCATCGGGCAGGTCGCGATAAAGAATCACCTCCTTGGCAAAGGAGAACAATTTTTGCTCTGCGGAGGGGATTAAACTGACAGGTTCAATAGCGACTAATTTTCGGAACATAGCAATATTGTTTTGGAATTGATGAATAAAAAGTTCAAATATAATGAAAGCCGAGTGAAAAACCAAGCTTGCTTGAGCTTTTCCGAGGCGCATCTTATATTATCTAAATATACAATTTTGATCTTACTTTGCCAAAATAAAAAACGCCGCCACAGGATAGGATAGCCACCTTATTATGAAAGCTATCTCACCTGTAGCAGCGCTGCATTCTTATTTTTATGGATGATTGACTTTAATAAATTATTTTAGAACTTGATACTTGCCCCCCCCGACAACCAAAATCCCGGTTGTGGAATGTTGCCGAAATCAATATGGGTAGTATTGAAAATATTGTTTGCATTGACAAACAGTTCCATGCTGGAAAACTCATAGTTGGCTTTTAGATCCAGTAGGGAGAAGGGTTTGAACCCCACCTCTTCACCAGGTTGCAGATCGACATACTGTACATAAGAGCCGGCTCTCTCCTGCCAGCGGAAATTCCAGGAGAGGGTGAGATTTTTCACTACATCGTGATGAAGTGCGACGCTGAATTTGTGGCGGAGATAGTTCAGGGTGTAATTGGATATCAATGCATCTTCTACCCTGTTTTGGTGGAGCTGCATATATCCCACGTTGAGAGACCGGAAAGGCTGTCCATTCCCGAACCATTCCTTCAGATCCAGCGCTGCGCTCACTTCAAACCCCTTTGTATTGATCTTGGTGTGGTTCCTCGACTCCCACAACGCATCGGGAGACGGCTTTACCCAATCGATCATATTTCGTCCCTTCATATGGAAAGCGGCAATGCTACCCTTGACGATGGGATGGATATATTTCAGGCCGATCTCGAATGCTTCAGATAGCTCGGCTTCAAGATTGCTGTTGCCGGTATGGGTGGCGGTTGTATAGTAGAGGTCGGTAAAGGTGGGCATGCGGGTAGCTTTGTTCCATGAAGCATAAATCCTCAACGGCTCTAAAGGCCTGTATGATGCGTTTAGTGCGGGATACAGATCGAACTTATTCGTTATCGCCGTATTATGATTCAACAAGCCTCCCACTGAGAGGGTGAACCGGTTGAAGATGAAATTGTGCTCCAGGAAATAACTGATATGGGTGCGGTTATCAGATTTGGCATACTTCCCTATGGTATCTTCCATCGGCTTACCCAACACGTTGCTCATGATCCCTTCGTTGCGGAATTCACCCCCAAAACCGGTAATGCCCCACCGTGAGGCGTACTGCATATTGAGGTTCATTCCGAAAACATCGCTCCGGTGATAATTATGTCCTTTGTCATTGGGTGTTCCTTCCCGGATAAGTTGAAATTCGTCGTAGTGGCGACTCCAGTAAATATGCGGGATAAACTTAAGCTTTCCGTCGGTTTCCCCGCGGAGAGAGGCAAAAACAGCCCGTGTATCGTCGAACTGGTTAGGATAAGCAGCCGTGTAGAAGGTGTTGGCTCCCAGTTTTTTATTGTTTAACCCCGTCTGGAAATCGAGATTAGCCCCATTGATCTCAAATCTACTTTGCCAGAACAGGTTGACGATATTGTAGTCACTGTTCTCGATATACCCGTCGGAATGTTTGTATCCTGCCGATAAAGTATGAAGAGAGCGATCTGCTTTATAGGCACCTCTCGTCTCTGCTCCAAAAAGTCCGTACATCCCCCCTTCCAGTTTTGCAAAACTGTTCGATTCAGTCTCTTTCCGGGTGATGATATTCACCCCGCCGGAAAAAGCGCTGGCACCATACACCAATGAGGATGGTCCCTGTACGATTTCAATGCGTTCGATATCGGAGAGATTGACTGGGATGTTAAAACTGTAGTGTCCCGTGTGGGGGTTGGTGAGGTTCACACCGTTGAGGAGGATGGCTGTCTGGTCGAATGACCCGCCGCGAAGAGAGATGTCCGCCTGTACGCCGTGCGGTCCGCGTTGCAGGATATCTACACCTGCCACATAGCTCAAAAGATCTTCAATACTGCGAACGGGTGCCCGCTCAATTTCTTCTCTCGAGATCACGGTTACCTGCTTGGCAGCCAGAATTAATGGCAGATCGACCCTGGAAGCGGTAACCACCACTTCATCCAGTTCCGTAAGAGGAATGGAATCTGTGGATGTTTCGGTATATATCCGTTCCATAGATTCTGCCGATGCCGTATGGGCGCTTACCAACGCACAACCGGCCAGTACACCGATGGTGATTGCTTTGTGCAGGCTGTTGAAAACGCTGTACGACTTGTGGGCGAATCGTTTGAAACGAAATACCTTGGTCGTGTTCAATTGTTTCTTACGCATATTTATTTGATTTTATAAGAATGCGCTGCAAAAGTAGCATAAAAATAGCATAAAATAAGAGAGACTACAATCCAAAGAACCATTTCGCCATGGAGAAGTAGATGAGCACGCCCATTATATCGGCAATGGTGGTGATCATGGGTGCACTGGCAGTGGCTGGGTCTAATTTCAACTTTGTAAAGATAAGAGGCAACATCATACCTATCACGCTGCCAACCACTACCGTAGCAAGCATGGTGAGGGCAACTACCGGGATGATATCCGGTGCGCGAAAGCTGGCGACAAGGGAGACGCCGGCAGCCATGGTTATTCCCAAAAGCAATGAAACAACCAGTTCCTTACTCAATAGCCGCATCCAGTCTTGTCGACGCACATCGCCTATGGCAAGGGCACGAATCATTAGGGTGGCAGATTGGGAGCCTGCATTTCCTCCACTGTCTATCAGTAGGGGCAGAAAAAATACCAAGGCAACAACCGTCTCAATCACATTCTCGAATCGAGACATGACATAACCTGAGAAAACATTCATAAATACCAATACCATCAACCAACCTACCCGTTTCTTATAAAGAAAGGAGACGGTTGCCAGTACAGGATTGATGATCGCGTCCTGCATCGCACCAAACTTGTGAAAATCTTCCGTGTCCTCTTCTTCTGCCACATCAAAAATATCGTCAATGGTAACAACACCCAGCAGTGTGTTGGTGCTGTCCACAACAGGTAAAGCCACGCGATTGTAATCCTTGAAAATCTGTACCGCTGCCTCCTGATCATCAAAAGCGTTTAATACCACGACTTTATGATCGATCAGATCCTCAATCTTTTCATCCTGAGCGGCGAGTAATATGTCTCGGATAGGGAGGTCGCCGATCAGTTTCCATTGCTGGTTTACCACATAGACTACCTCTAAAGTTTCGGCCTCTTTCCCGAAACGGCGGATATGTTGCAGCGTCTCAGCGACGGTAAAATGTAATTTCACCGCCACATATTGAGGTGTCATCAGCCGACCGATACTCTCTTCCGGGTATCCGAGCAGCTGTGTTGTTTGTTTCAGATTTTCAGTGCTCAACAACTGCATCAGTTGTTGGCTTACTTTCCCGGGTAGTTCTTCAAATAAAGCGGTACGGTCGTCCGGATTCATGTCATTCATCAGGTCGGTAAGGCGCGATGCATGATGTGCCAGCCCGTCGATAATTTCACCCTGTTTTTCGGGGTGAAGCTCACTGAATACCTCTGTGGCCTCTTTTCCTGGAAGAAAGCGGAAAAGGATGATGGATTGAAATGGGTTGCTGTGTTCAATAAGGTAGATGATATCGGGAACATCCATTTTTGTAAGTTCCTTCTTCAGGCTGCTCCAAGCCCTCTCTTTTATGAGTTTCTGAAAATTGATTTGGATATCTGTCATAATAGTCTCCTTTCTACTTTGACTGAAAGGAGAGTATCCCCTTACAGGTCAAGGATGTTACTGTAGTGATATTTTCGGGGGTCTTCGTCCATTTGACAATTTGTTTTTTTAATGTGGCAAATATAGATTTTTTTTTTGGATTGACCAACAGAAACTACAAGAGATACTTCCGGTTTGTGAGAAAGTAGAGATTAAAATTTAAAAAAGGAAAAATGAACGTTCCCATATTTACGTTCTTTCTCAAAATGGGGGAGATCTGAAAAATTGAGTTTTTTGGAGTGTTCCATGACAAATAATCCTCCCTCTTTGACCAGTTTTTTGTGGATGATGATCTCAGGAATCTTTATTGCATCGGTCAGATCGAAAGGGGGATCGGCAAAGATAAAGTCGAATTGTTGCCTGAGAGATTGAAGGTATTTAAATACATCTCCTTTCACAGCGAACAACTCCTTTGCCTCGAGTCTTTCCTGTGCCCGACATATGAAGTTGAAATGGTTTTGGTTCTGTTCCACACTGACGACGTAGGGGCATCCGCGCGAGATCAATTCAAAGGCGATGCTCCCTGTGCCGGAAAAGAGATCCAAAGCGGTTGTCTCTTCCCAATCGAGCAGGTTGTGGAGCACATTAAAAAGTCCTTCCCGGGCAAAATCAGTCGTAGGACGTGCTTTCAGATTGGATGGAACCTGAATTCGTCTCGATTTGTATTTCCCTCCAATTATGCGCATAAGATAGCCACCATATCAGTGGGGATTGTTCTCTTTTGTTCTTCGGTCAATATCACTTTCGGCCTCAATTCCACCTGTTCAATCCGTCGGATCAGTTTTTTCAGCAGATCGACTGTCGATTTTTGCGCCTCTATATTTCCGGAGAGAAAAAGCCTCTCTGTAGATTGATCGAAATTGAGTTTTTCCCATACACTTGCAATAAAGTAAGTGGTGTCGTGAGGATCAATCGCTTGGAATGTATTTGTGGAAAGTAGCCGATTCCCGGAGAAAGAGGAGATGGTGAGATAATCATCGTGAAAGTCGGCAAAGCAGCACTTTTCGGCTTCATCTCTTTTTTGAGATTGGAACAGCTGAATAAGAAGTGAAGAGTGGTGATGGAATATGGGATTCCATAAACTCCTTGAGAGAAATGAATGAACCTCCTCGTCGATATTGAAGAGAGTTCGGATATCATCCCCCAAATGATTGTCTGTGAGAATAATCCCCTTTCTCTCATGAAAATTGAAATGGAAGAGCTCCTCAGTCCGTCTCTTATCAAAATAAATATCAGGAACAAGTGTATAAAAAGGGGAGACCACTGTTACAGTCACCTGATTGAATGCCTGGCTGAAAAAACCGAGATCAAAAATCAGTTTCTTGATATTGTCTATATAGGAGAGTTTGCCACTAAGTTTGGTTTCCTGAAAATGGAAAATAGCAGCATCTCCCGGACAATGGATGCAAAAAGAAAATCCATTCGGCGATAGCCGAATGGATAAATTGTATCTTTCCGAATATGCCAGATCGATATTTTCAGGTAAGAACATAGGCTGATGTTAGGAATTTCTTATTCCCAATTTCCGGCATTATTGTTAGCCGCTTCAAGTGATCCAACCTGCATTCCGGGGTATCTGTTGCCTGGACGATCAAGCACCTCCTGAATTATCTGATCTACCAACCTTTTGTCGAGGTCATTTAAATAGACCGAATAGTGAGTTTTTGCTTCAAATACCTGTATCGGATAATTTGATGCTGTAGTTATCGAATCGACTCCCATTTCAAAACTGGCCCCATTTCCATAGGGTACCAATAGAAGAGAATCGGGAGCGAAATTGTGACGATTTGGGAACAAAACCTCAATGGCGGGAGAATAGATAGAGTCTCTTACCAGTTGGGGCGCACCTTTCGACTCATCCCAAAGACCGGCATCCTTGATTGCTTTTTGGTTTCCCGATCTGATAATCTGCATGGCTTTTGCTTCTGTCATACCTGCTTCCAACTGAGCCTCTGTGAGATCTCCTGCTTTTACTACGGTAGCAATTTTTCCATTTTTTACGAAATGGATTAGTGTGTCAAAACTGGCAGTGTAAGAACCGGATTGGGCGCGGAGAGCAACCTGTGCCGTACGGATATCCACCAAACGTTGGATAACTGCCCTGTTACGTTTTGTTACTTCTGCATCAAAATCAACCTGTCCTTGGATACTTCTCCAGCTAACGTAAGCCAAAAGAATAATGGCTACTGCTAAAAGCGCTCTCATTACAACTTTCATGGACTTTTC
>JAAYFR010000104.1 GCA_012728155.1 Bacteroidales bacterium
CAATAGGGAATGCGCCACTCCTTCAGCTTCACCGCGATCCACTGGTGCCAAATGTAGACATTATAGGAAATCGCCCCCAGAAAGCATACGACCCGGTTGCTGAACAGGAACCGGTACCATCCGGCAGAAAGCCCGATATCATCGACACCTTATCCCGGACATCGTTCATCACGGCATTCATATCGGTACCAAACTCGAACTCAAGCATGATCATCGATATGCCGTCCATCGATCGGGAAGTGATATTTTTCAGTTTTTCGGCAGAGTTCAACACATCTTCAAGTGGACGGGTCACATTGGTTTCCACATCTTCGGCACCCGCTCCCGAATAGGAGGTTATAACCGAGACATAATTGATGTCGATATTGGGATAAAGGTCGATAGGCAACTGCCTGTAGAACATAAATCCTATCAGCACAATACCGATAAATATCAATGATGTTCCCACGGGGTTTTTCACCGCGGTTTCATATATTTTCATCTAATTATAAATTACGAATTATTCAACCACTTCCACTTCCACACCATCAATCAGGTTGGTATTTCCATGTACAATTACACGATCTCCATCATTCAGTCCTTCAATGATTTCATATTTATCATCGATGCGAATTCCCAGTTGTACCAAGGTATAGATCGCTTTTCCATCTCTTTCCACGAATACATAACGGTCATTAGAGCCTACCTGTTTCAATACAGCCCTGTCGGAGAGCAACGGACGTTCATTGGTGCCGAAATTCATCCTTACGCGGGCAAACATACCGGGACGAAGTCGTTGATCGCTATTTTTTACAGATATCTCTACGGGAAAGGTATGAGAAACGGGATCGAGTGTGGGGTATATCAGTGATACATTTCCCTGGAATAGTTCACCTGCCAGGGCATCCACCAGCACCTCTACCGCCATTCCTTTCACCACTTGACTATAGTAGGATTCAGAAACATTCACCTTCACCTTTACCGGATTGATACTCTCGATAGTGAGAATGGGAAACTGCCCTGCCATATCACCCGGATCATAATTACGCGCTGTCACCACTCCACTCATAGGACTGGTCAGTGTAGTATTTTCATCCAGATTATTTAAAGCATATTCTGCCACATCGAGTTGCGCCTTTGCCTGATCGAGTTGCTGCTTGGAGATTCCTCCCACTTCATACAGCTCTTTGTAGCGCTCATAATCGCGTCGCATAGTGGCCACCTGCGTCTGTTGTTGTGAAAGGGTTGACTTATCCATGGTCACCAGTGCTTGCCCTCGACGCACTTGGGCACCGACATCAACCTTGATCTCACGGATACGCCCTCCCATGGCAGGAGCAATATTATTTACCTGGTCTGCTTCAACCGTGGCGGTAAAAGTAGATATCTGATCCACCGACACCAACTGCACCTTCTCCACACGTACTTTTGTCTTCTGCATAGCTTCGCCCTCAGCGCTTCCGGAGCGGTCTCCTCCTCCACACGAAGCAAGTAATGCTGCTGCCAGTATGGGAGTTATTTTCAATAAAGTGTATCGTCTCATATATTTTTTAAATCTATTATTTTTATTGTTTGAATTGTAGAACCGGTCAATTTATTTGTCCCTTATCTATTTTCAATTATTCCCCACCGGTTCAATATCATATCCCAACACTTTCTCCAGGTCGGCTTTTGCAGAGAGATAATCATAAATCGCATTTTTATATTGCAATTCGGCACTCAGCACTGCCAACGCAGCCGCATTCACATCCACAATGGTGCCCATCCCCGTTTCATACCGTTTCAGGGTGATCTGATGTCCTTTACGGGCCATTTCCACAGAGGATTGTGTGGCCACCACCTGTTCTATATTCTTGTGAATAAGATCGTAGTTATTCCTGATCGACAGTTTAAGTCCCCTTTCCACCTCCTTGCGTTGTTCATCGAGTTGCCACAGCTGTATTTGCGCCTGCTTCACATTATGATAACGCTGTCCACCACTAAAGAGAGGCACCTGCAGGGTAACTCCTAACATCGAATAGGGGTCCCAACGATAAGTGCTGAACTTGAAATCGTTGTTCTGGCTCATATAGGTCCAATTGAAAGAGGTCACCAGCGAAGGAGCATACTGCAGTTTCTGCATTTCAAAGGCTTTATGTGCTATTTCACTCTGCAAATTAAACTGCTTGAGATCACTATTATTGACCAGCGATGTATCTGCCGGGATAATAACATGGAACATGCTCTGCTCATACTCATTCAACGATCCCACCACTTTTAATGGTATCTCTCCATCGATTCCCATTAGCATCTTCAATTGCAGTTCAGCGATCTTCATCATATTTTCCGACTGGAGGATGTTGGGGATAAGGCTCTTCAACCGCACATCCGCCGTAATCACATCATACTCGGCCACCACACCTTGATTGTATCGGTTACGGATATCCTCCAGATTGATGGAGTCGGTCTCGTAGGTTTTTCTGAACAGATCGTGGCTAGCCTGTGCCAGCAACAAGCTAAAAAAAGATTTTTTCACCTGATTCGTGAGATCAATGCGTGATGCACGGGCCTGCTCAATCGAAAGTTCTATATCCACCTCGGTCATCTGGATATTTTTCCAGAGCGAAGGTACCACCAACGGCAGGCTCACATTCAATCCGCCCGACCAGACATTGAAACGTCCCATCTGGATACCTTCAGCACTATCGGTATCACCTCCGCCACCCATCATTTTACCCAATACTTCAACGATTTTCAGTTCATCGGGAGTAAATTCAGTGGGATCAACACTACCGCCAATACCGAAGCCTTCATCAAAATAGACCGTCTGCCGTTTGATGGCTCGTTGGTATTGACCAATCAGGTCCATCTGGGGCATAAGCGCTCCATAAGCCGATTTCTTCGCATATTGCTTCTTGGTGATCTCCATATCGGCCACCTTTATCGTGGGATTCTCACTCAAGGCTATCTCCAATGCCCGGCTCAAATCGATCTTCAAACTATCGATTTGCTGTGCTTTTACCGTCGATAGGCCTACAAAAGCCGGCAGTAACACACATAATAGTATTCTACTTCGTAAATTCATTATGGATTTAATTATCATTTTTTTGTTTCAAACGGGCATCTATACTATCAATTCCTTTAGTAGTCATAATTCCCCGTACAAAATTAATCATCATTGTGTAAAAAAGTTCATCAAAAGAGAAAGGAGGCTTCTCAAGATAGGAGGCGCGGATATAAGTGTAGGTGCTTTCTTCCACCAGAAAGGCAGCTACATTCACATTTAAATCCTCACGGATATAGCCCTCCTTGATGCCCTGTTGTAAAAAATTACGCAGATAGATATTGCTGATCTCAGTATGTCTCCTCATTATACTGGAAGCACGAGGATAGTATTTCTGGATATCTTCGAAAAATTTCGCACTACATTCAGGTACGTTCTCATGCTCCTCAATTAGCTTGATAAAGACCTCCACTACATTGTTGTTGCATTCAGCAAAAATAGAAGCGAGCATCTCTTTCCTTTTATTGCCAAACAGATGAAGTATCGATAAAAGAATATCTTCCTTATCCTTGAAATTCTCGTATAAAGTGCGCTTGGAGATTCCCATTGAAGAGGCAATCTCATCCATCGACACATTCTTGATACCGTATTGCCGGAACAGATCGCCCGCTTTTTCTATAATTCGTTCCTTTAATTCCATTTTATCTTCTCAAAAAACAGTGCAAAGGTAAAACAGAAAACCCAAAAACTCAAATCAGTTTTTTAAGTTTTAACATACTTTACATAAAGATACGGTTATATTCAAAAATCCATCACAGGTTACAGCTTCCTTTTGCTCGGTACGCCTCCCCTGATTTCCTCTTCATCTATAGAGCAAAGATAATTTCTCTCTTCAAATTCAAATAAAAGTGAGCAATATAATTATAATCTGTCATGATTATTTTATAATTTTGTGCGAATTATTTCTTCAAGCCAATGGCTCGAGTTTTATTGAGTGCTGATATGGCAGGAAATAATCCAACAACAATCATTAAAATGACAAATAAGAAACTACGCAACGACGCACTCGCCTATCATTCACAAGGGCGCCCTGGAAAAATAGAAGTAATCCCTACAAAACCTCATAGTTCACAACGCGACCTCTCACTCGCCTACTCGCCCGGGGTAGCTGAGCCCTGTCTCGAAATTGAGAAAAATCCTCAGACCGTTTATGATTATACCTCGAAAGGGAATTTAGTGGCGGTGATTTCCAACGGTACTGCGGTATTGGGCTTAGGTGATATCGGCGCCATGGCCGGTAAACCGGTGATGGAGGGGAAAGGGCTGCTCTTTAAAATATTCGCGGGAATCGATGTGTTCGATATCGAAGTGAATGAAAAAGATCCGGAAAAGTTTGTAGAAGTGGTGAAAGCCATCTCACCTACCTTCGGAGGTATCAACCTGGAAGATATCAAGGCACCGGAATGTTTCGAGATCGAGGAACGGCTGAAAAAAGAATTGGACATTCCCATCATGCATGACGACCAGCATGGTACGGCCATTATCTCTGCTTGTGGGTTATTAAATGCCCTGGAATTGAACGGCAAGAAAATAGAAGATATTCGTATCGTGGTGAACGGTGCCGGTGCTGCGGCCAACTCATGTACACAACTATATATCGCATTGGGCGCAAAACCGGAAAATATTGTGATGCTCGACTCAAAAGGGGTAATCAACACTTCGCGGTGCGACTTGAACAATCGCAAGAAAGCGTTTGCCACCAACCGAAATATTTCCACTTTGGAGGAAGCCATAAAAGATGCCGATATGTTCTTAGGACTTTCAGTGGCCGACGTGCTCACTCCCGAGATGTTGCAGTCGATGAATTCCGATCCGATCGTATTTGCACTGGCTAACCCCAACCCGGAGATTGCTTATGATCTCGCCATGGCATCGAGGGAAGATATTATTTTTGCCACTGGTCGTTCCGACTATCCCAACCAGATCAATAATGTATTGGGATTCCCTTACATTTTCCGTGGTGCGCTCGATGTACAGGCCACCTGTATCAATGAAGAGATGAAGGTAGCCACTGTCTATGCACTGGCGGAACTGACAAAAAAAACGGTACCCGACGTAGTAAATGCTGCTTATAGCATCAAAAAGTTAAGTTTCGGCAGGAACTATATTATCCCCAAGCCTTTGGATCCAAGGCTACTGACTACTGTCGCTCCGGCAGTAGCAAAGGCAGCTATGGCTTCGGGCGTAGCCCATAAGCCGATCAAAGACTGGCTACAATACGACAATAAATTACGCGATTTGATGGGGTTAGACAACAAGATGATTCGCCGTCTGTTCGAAATGGCACGCCAGAATCCCAAGAGGGTAGTTTTTTCTGAAACGAACCACCTGAATATGCTCAAAGCAGCCGAAACAGCCTATGTCGAAGGTATTTGCAAGCCTGTCTTGCTGGGAAATGAAGAGAAAATTGCCAAAGTGGCGAAGGAGAACCAAATCAATCTCGACGGGATAGAGATTGTCAACCTGCGGCATGACCGTGAAGAGGAGCGCCGTTTACGCTATGCCGATCTTCTCACGTTGAAACGCAAGCGGCAGGGAATGACCTTCGAAGAGGCAGCAGAGAAGATGTTCGAGCGCAATTATTTCGGTATGATGATGGTGGAGACGGGGGATGCCGACGCCATGATTACAGGTGTATTCAGTAAATATGCCGACACCACCGATATCGCCAAGGAGGTGATCGGCATCCGTGAAGGGCTGAATCATATTGGTGCCATGCATATTGTCAATACAAAAAAAGGAGTACTCTTCCTTGCCGACACCCTCTTTAATCGTCATCCCGATACGGAAGCGTTGATAGATATCGCCCGTTTGGCCAATTCCACAGTCAAATTCTTTGCGTACGACCCGGTAATCGCCATGATCTCCTATTCCAATTTCGGTACCGACTCGGTGGGGAGCCCCGCCAGCGTACATAAAGTGGTAGAAACGCTACACGAGAGGTGCCCCGATTTGATAGTGGATGGCGAAATGCAGATCAACTACGCCCTTAACAGGGAGTTGCGCGACAAGAAATATCCGTTCAGCCGGCTACGCGACAAAGAGGTGAATACGCTAATATTCCCCAATCTCAGCTCCGCCAACACAGCTTATAAATTGCTGAGGGAAACCGGTACAAACGATATCATTGGTCCCATCCAGATGGGATTGAACAAACCGGTGCATATCCTCGATGTAGAGACATCGGTGCGCGACATCGTCAATATGGTAGCTGTGACAGTGATCGATGCAATCGTCGAAGAGAATATTCGGACCAATCTTCTCACAAGAATAGAATAAAATACCTATCTTAGCCAATCCAATCTTGTCTGGCAGCATAAAAAAGCAGACTCCGGGAGTATCCGGTGCGCCAGATACAACAAACAAAAGTCAAACTTAAAATAAAATAGAATTATAATGGAAAAAAGAAAGAAATTTATCCTTCCGGAAGCAGAGATCCCTACCCAGTGGTACAACGTGACGGCTGAAATGAAAAATAAACCTCAGCCGATGATCAATCCGCAAACAAAAGAACCGTTGAAAGCGGAAGATCTTTACCCACTGTTTGCCGAAGAACTGTCGCGGCAGGAGATGAACCAGACCGACGCTTGGATCGATATTCCCGAAGAGGTGCGGGAGAAATACAAGATATACCGCCCCAGTCCGTTGGTACGTGCTACCGGTCTGGAGAAAGCCCTCGACACGCCGGCACATATCTAC
>JAAYFR010000105.1 GCA_012728155.1 Bacteroidales bacterium
CACCGTAACCGATTGGTTCTTATCATCGAAACGAATAGCTGACACCAACGGATTATCGCTATATTTTCCTTTTACCCATTTTTGTAGGAGGGCATATTTCTGAACGGCCGACACCTTCTGATCTACGAGGATGAACTGTTCAAAAACAACTTTACCGTTCACAACCGGAACATTGGAAAAACCGGCATCTACCTGAGCGATCATGCTGGGCAAACTCATTATCAGGATGATTACAGTCAATATATATTTCTTCATACGATTATACTATTTTATTTTTTATACATCTTTTTTGAACTCAGAATACCCATGCGACTAACGACTACATTTTAATGATATACGGGTACATTGTCACATCGGTACATTCTTTTAGACTACAAACCTACGAAAAAGATTAAAACAACTTCTCTTTTATATAAAAAACTGCCGTTGAAATTTTATTTATCATTTAAAAACTGTATTTTTGCACTCGAAAAATAAAACCCAACATTTTTTTAAAAAATATGTCTGCTAAAAAAACTAAAGAGTCGAAAGCCCAAAAGAATTTCGAAAATATCGGTGAGGCACTTACCACTTCCGAACAATTCCTCGAAAATAATCAGAAAGCCATCGTGACAGGATTACTGATAGTAATAGCCCTCGTAGGCGCTTTCCTTGCCTACCACTATTTGCACAAGACACCCCGTATAGAGAAAGCCCAAGCCGATCTGTTCAGAGGGGAGCGCTATTTTCAGAATGGGGAGGATTCCCTCGCTCTTTTCGGAAATGGGAACGATTATATTGGATTTGAATCCATCATCACTCGTTACAAAGGGACCAAAACAGCTGATCTGGCATGCGCCTATGCAGGAATCTCTTACAGCCGGATAGGGAATAATGAAAAAGCATTAGACTACCTGAAAAAATTCAAAGGTGGAGACCTGCTCATCACCCCCTCCGTTACCGGTGCCATTGGCGATATATATATGAATATGGGAGAGGCCGATCAAGCCATCACCAACTATCTCAAAGCTGCAAAAGAAGCCGACAACGAAATGCTCACTCCCCTCTATTTAAAAAAGGCGGGGGAGGTCTATTTAAGCAAAGCCGATTACGACAAGGCTATAGAGATTTTCACTCAAATCAAAGAGACATATCTCAACGCTCCCGAATCGCGCGAAGCCGATAAATTTATCCAACAAGCTCAACTTTTAAAAGAATACAGGTAACGAATCATGGCAACAGCATTGAGTAACCTCTCGTCGTATGACCCCATGGCGGTCCCTACCGGAAAGGGTAAACGGGTCGCTATTGTGGTATCCGACTGGAATTCATCTGTCACCCATAAGTTGTTGAAAGGGGCGACCGACACATTGCTTCAATTTGACGTGTCGGCCGATGACATAATCATTGAACGCGTACCGGGTAGCTTTGAGCTGACCTATGCAGCTAAGATGATGATTGAGAAAGGGAAAGTGGACAGCGTCATCATTTTGGGTTGTGTTATCCAGGGAGAAACTCCTCATTTCACTTTTGTCTGCGACAGTGTGACGGAAGGGACAACCCAGCTCAACCTCAACTATAACGTGCCGGTAATTTTCGGACTGCTTACCACGCTTACGCTTGATCAAGCAAATGCCAGGGCAGGCGGCAGACATGGAAATAAAGGTGATGAAGCGGCGATCACTGCGTTAAAAATGATGGAATTACAGTCACGATACATCTGATTTTTGTATCTTTACACTCCTATAAGGGCAGTTACCAGAGTGGACAAATGGGGCTGACTGTAACTCAGCTGGCTACGCCTTCGGTGGTTCGAATCCATCACTGCCCACCAAAGTTTGATCTGTTGATTCCGATTTACCGGAATCGGCAAATCATCATTGTTGCGGAAGTAGCTCAGTTGATAGAGCATTAGCCTTCCAAGCTGAGGGTCGCGGGTTTGAGTCCCGTCTTCCGCTCCAAAGGGGAGAAGAGAATCTATCCCGCTATTGACGGGGATCTCCTCCACCTCTTATCAAAAAATGACACGTAAGGGAGTAACTTCAGAGGTTACTTCCTTTTTTAATAAGGAGGGTTAGCGATGGGATCCCATCCATTACCAACATCTGCTGTACGTGATCTTACCCGCGGGGGTATTTTCCGTCAGTTACTCACATTGGCTCTTCCGCTGATGGCGATCAGTTTTATCCAGATGGCCTACAATTTGGTAGATATCCTCTGGATCGGACGATTGGGCAGTCAGTCGGTCGCAGCCGTAGGTGCCGTGGGGATGCTTATGTGGATGATGAACTCGGTGGCGTTGATCTCCAAGGTAGCTGCCGAGATATCCATCGGTCATTCTATCGGTGCCCGGCGGTTCGATCAGGCAGCGATATATGCTTCACACACCACCACCATCGCCATCTTGTTAGGGGTTCTCTTCGGTCTGTTTTTCCTACTTTTCCCCCATCCATACATCTCCTTTTACAAACTGGAACAGGAAATCGCCATCGAAGCTACCGGATAC
>JAAYFR010000106.1 GCA_012728155.1 Bacteroidales bacterium
AAATAGGGAAAAGGATAATTGTCAGAAATTAAAATCATCCGCTCTGCTTTTAGAATGTTAATCATTTGCCATCGTCCTGTTTTTTATCTCTTTCTTCGCTGAAAATCAATCCTCTGGGATTTTCGGTGTTGTTAATTTTCTGCCGCGGCTTATTTCCTATTGCAGGCAGAATTCCTTATCGATACCTTTGTCCGGTCTGATGTCGTACCCTTATAATTCATTTCAATGAGATCATTCACGAATAGATATGTGCCGATAATTTACCTGCTTGTAATTTTTGCGGGATGTAAGCAGCAAAAAGACAGCCCATTGGAAAAGGCATTGTCTCTTGCAGGAGGAAACCGGATAGAACTGGAGAAGGTTTTAAACCGGTATGCCGCTGAACCGGGGGACAGTCTGAAATACAAGGCAGCCTGTTTTCTTATTGAGAATATGCCGGGATATTATTATTATGAGGGGAAAGATCTTGATGCCTGGTCAATCTATTTCAAGTGCCTTGATAACGAAGCCAAAAACCCGAGACGAATAATAGATTCCCTCAGTGCAGTGTATGGGAAATTTGACCTGACTTCCCTGACTGTCAAATATGATATCGAGGAAATAGATTCCAACTTCCTTTTTGGAAATATTGACAAAGCTTTTGCCGCATGGGAAGAGTATCCATGGGGAAAGAATGTCTCTTTTGAAGATTTTTGCGAATATGTATTACCTTATAGGATAGGAAATGAAAAACTGACTGATTGGAGGGATATGTACCGTGATTTGTATGGTGAACTTTTAAACGATCAGAATACGGAAGACCCTGCTTATGCCGCCAGGGTCCTAAGGAACAGGATAGGGGATAGGAGGAAAATCCCCCGTTTTACCACGATCAGGCCTCCCGGGTATCCTTATTCCGACGCGTTCACCGCAATTTATTTTAATGGTTCCTGCGATAATATCAACCAGTTTTGCCTATATGCCTTTAGGGCGCTCGGTATCCCTTCTGCTATCGATTATATGCCGGTAAGGGGGAATGAGAATGTCGGGCATTCATGGGTCTCGTTAAAAAATAGTAATGGCGAGTTTTATGTCCTTGACTTTTTCCATTCTTATTATTATGTCGCCGAGTCGGCTGTAAATCGGACGGCCCTGAAACCGAAGGTGTTCAGGACTACCTTTTCAAGGAACACCGAAAAACTTGATCTCCTTCTGAGTAAAACATCATCTGTGCCTCCTCGCTTTTCATTCGACAATTACAGGTTTTTCGATGTCACGCTACTGTACACTAACTATTTAACAAATTTATCCGTTCCTGACAGCCTGCTATATGAAAAGAAAACCAAGAACGATCATGTCTTTTATTTATGTGCCCCGATGAAACAGGATTGGACTCCCGTTGACTGGACTGTGAGCAGGGAAGGGAAGATCGAGTTCAAGGAGGTTGAGGCGGGATGTCTCTACCGGGTGGCAAAATATGAGACCGAGACATTGACCTTTATGACCGGGCCATTCACAATACGCAAACAGACAAGGGGAATAAAGACATACACTACCAATGAGAAAGATACGCCTTTGGTATTGTATTCAAAATTTCCCCTCAATGGTGAAAATTCTTTCAGGGATAGAATGGTGGGCGGGGTATTTGAGGGATCGGATAACGCGGGTTTCAAGAACGCCGATACGCTTTTTGTCATTAAAAACCGTCCTTTCCGCCTGCTGCATAGCGTGGAGTCATTGTCGGACAAACCATACAGGTATGTGCGGTATAAAGGGCCGGCAGACAGTCACTGCAATGTGGCGGAAGTCCGGTTCTTCTCCGATTCCACTTTATTGGAAGGCAAGATTATAGGAACACCGGGAACCAACCCGAACAATGAGTACACCAATGTTTTTGATGGGAAGACGGAAACCTCTTTTGACCATAATACGCCGAGTGATGGATGGGCAGGATTGGACCTGGGCAAACCTCAACGGATAACGGGTATTGTTTACTCGCCCCGAAACAGGGATAACTATATCAAGCGGGGGAATGTATATGAACTGGTTATAAGCAGCCGTGAAGGATGGAAGTCGTTGGGGAGGCAAACTGCCGGTTCCGACTCTTTACGGTATGACAACACTTCCGGGAACTGTCTCTATTATATCACGTGCCACTCGGAAGGGAATCAGGAGAGACCTTTCACTTTAGAAAATGGAAGGATGATTTTTCTTTAGAATGAAATGGGACGCGAGGTGGTCGCGGTGTATAAAAACGAATCGATAAAAAGTGAAAGAGAAAGCTCTGCTAAAACATATTCCAATCCTTTCCCTGTTTACATTTTTCACGGGGGCAATATTCTTTGTCCCGGCCATTTTCGTGGACAGGTTTACCACCGGACCCGCATTGTGGATACAGGCCGGGGTGGGTTTTGGAGTACTTGGATTTATGCTGTTGGCGAATAAACGGATTCATGTTCCTCCCAAAGGGTTTCTATTACTGATGATAACATGGGCTATTTACCATGCATGGCGAAATTTTGGCAATATTGAGAATATTGTAGCAATAATAACGCTTATCGGGGTCTTTTTTCTGTTTTATGCGATTTGTCCATTGCTCAATGATAAAAAATTATTGTTCGTACTCTTCTCATCTCTGGCTTTGCTGCTTTCCTTGTGGGGATTAGGGCAGTTGACGGGGATTTTACGATCCTACAACGGCTCCTTTGTCATGACAGTCCCGTTGGATAACCCAGCGGGCATATCGGCTTCATTAGTGGTCTTA
>JAAYFR010000107.1 GCA_012728155.1 Bacteroidales bacterium
ATCTTATTATCTCTGAGAGACTGGTTTCAACCATTGGGATCTCTGATACCGCAGTCATTGATACAGCTGATGTTTTAGTTGTTTGTCCAACGAATCAAACCCAGAAGATCGGTGCGATCACAGAATTACTTCGCCAGAATAATGATGGGCGAGTTGTTACACATACTACTGTTCATCGGCCTTGGGGATGTTATACCACACTTCTGAAATGTGATACGTATCTTGTTAAAAGACTGATCCTGAATCCGCATAACCGTATCTCTCTTCAATATCATAATCATCGAAGTGAACACTGGGTAGTGGTCAGCGGAGTTGCGGAAGTTACGAACGGAGAGAATACCTTCCTTGTCAAAACAGGTGAGAGTACCTTTGTTCCTTCAGGCACCATTCATCGGCTTGCTAATCCTGGGGATAGCCCGCTGGAAGTAATCGAAGTGCAAAACGGTGATATCCTAACCGAAGATGATATTATCAGATGCGAGGATGATTTCCATAGGAAAACAGTATGACACCTCCACGAATATCCATAATTGTCCCGCTGTATAACAAAGTCAACGAAGTTCAGCGTGCTATTGATTCAATATTTGCACAGACAATACAGGATTTTGAATTGATTATCGTGGATGGCGGATCAACTGACGGAAGTATGGAAAAGATAAAACCATACCTGCGAGACCCGCGTATAATAGTTTATCATCAGAGGTCCACAGGAGTCTCCGGAGCGAGAAACGAAGGCATTGAACAGACCAATACAAATCTGGTTGCATTTCTTGATGCTGACGACGAATGGAAGCCAACGTATCTTGAAGAAATATTATCTCTTCAAAAAATGTATCCGAATGCCGGAATATATGCAACTTCATATATTCCAACATATGGAACAGAAACTCAAAAACTAAATCTGGGAGACATTCCAGACTCATGGAAAGGGCTATTGCCATCCTATTTCCATACTGTTGTTTTAACCAGAATGACGCCATTTTTTACCTCCTCCGTTGCCGTCCCGCGAAACATACTCTTTGAGATGGGATTATTCAGATTAAATGAAAGAATGGGTGAAGACACTGATTTGTGGGCAAGAATTGCTTTGCAGTATGAAATCGCATATTCATCCGCCGCATTGGTAAAATACCATCAGATTGCCGGAGAAAAAGCAACACAGAAATATATCCCCCTTCTCCACCACCCCTTTTATAGATATATAGAAAATCTATCGGCAGGGGATAAAAAAGAAATTATATCCAGAACAGATGTCGCCTGCTATATGGAATATGAAGAACTGAATATGGCGTGGATTAACATAATAGCAGGAAATAAAGAATATGTCCGGGAAAATATAGCAAATGTCCATTCAAAAGAATACCGTCGACGGAAATTGATGTATAAAATATTATTATATTCTCCCTCATATATTAACAAATATCTCCCGATAATTAAACAGAAAACCTTAGACAAGCTCCGTTGTCTTTCTGCAGAAAAAACATGAAAATCGTTATCATCGCAACCCACTACCTTCCCCACGTCGGTGGACTTGAACTGGCAACCTTCCATCTGGCGAAGGAACTTGACAAACAGCATAACGAAGTTCATATCATCACTCCATCTCCCGACCCCAATAAAAACACAACTCCCATCCATATGCACAGGTACCCGATTCATACCTACCCAGATGAGCATCCCATTCGAGCATTCATTGATGGTTTGACCTTTTTCAAAAAGACGGTGAAAACAATCAAAGAAATAAAACCGGATATCATCCACGCACAAAATATTACAAATTCAATCCCTGCATACATCGCCTGGAAAAAATACCACATCCCATATACAA
>JAAYFR010000108.1 GCA_012728155.1 Bacteroidales bacterium
GAACAGGCCTCTTTGTAGTGTGGCAAAAGCGCTGTCTTGTTGACCGGATAAGAGTGAAATCCTGCCGATTGCTCCCAGCGAATGGGTTTGTTGCTCCCGGTAACTCTCAGGAGCTTGAGCATAAAACTGCTCAGCAAGGTGGTAATTGGATAAAGCATCATTGTATAACCCCTGCATGGAGAGTAGATCTCCTATATTGTACTGTATCAATCCTTTGATCGCCATGTTGCCGGTGGTGGCTGCAAATTCCTCTGCCTCTTTAAAGTATTGCATGGTTTGCTCATAATCTCCTTTTTCGAGATAGACGCAGCCGCTATAAAAAGAGGCCAGCGCTTTTTGTTCGTGATTTCCCGAACGAGAGGTGAAATATTCTCTGGCTTTGAAGATAAGGGTATCCTCATATATCGGAATCCAGTTTTTATAGCGGGCACGTACCCTTGCTACCGAATAACGCATATAGTCTTCCTTGTTTAGGCTTTTCTCCGGATAGAAGATGGAATCGATCAATAGCAGGGCACTATCGGGGTGCTCATCCATCAGTTGCTCTGCCTGTAACAGCAGGTTGTCTGCTTCCGGTTGGGGGTTATGGCAAGCGGATAAAATAGTTAATCCGGCAGCAATAAGTATGGTGGAAAGGATATATTGCATGTTTGTTTTACCTTAACGGAAAAAGGATTTTTGATATGGCTTCCTTCAAGAATGGATCGGACAATTTGTCCCTGACTATTTTCGTCATGGAACTTTTATCTTCTGATGGTAGATTGGGATGAGCACGTAGCCACGTATTGTGAGTGCGATAGATGAAGATATCTTTCAATATGCCATCTATACCTAATGAATCGGTCAGTATTTCATCTCTTTTTTGCAAATTGATCTTGTAATCTCCAATTGGATCGAGCTTTGTGTATTTTTTATGGTATGCCATAAATTCATTGATATGGATTTGAAGTACTTGCTCTATTGCTTTGCTGTTTTCTTTGATTTCTTTCACTAACTCTTCGTTGACCTTGCCATTCGGGACTTCAAGTGATTTTTGAATCAAAGGCAGGAGACGGATAGTCTCTTCCGACAGCACTACACCCTTTTCCAGAAGATATTCCTCGAATGTTTGTTCTGGTTTAAATTCCGGGCGGTAGATATTTCCCGGTCGAAAGAAGATGCCGGCATTGTTCAAGGAGGAGAGCATCTGGTCGGCCGACACTACCGACAGCAAACTCCGGTCGTTAGTGACCATTTTTAGTGGTGAATAATAATCTGTTGAAAGGGGTACCTCGTTGCCTTCATTTTCACGCTGCATATAATACATGGAGGAGAGAAGCAACTCGCTGAGAGCACTCATCTTTATTTCATTCTCAATCAGACGCTTGGCTTTAGGACAAAGTGGGCTCTTGCCATCTGTCTCCTGGAGTGCTTTCAGATTGTCATTGATCCGATTTTCCAGATCTTTTTGCAGTTCGACGGGGCTCATCTTTTTCATTCGGGAGTCGATATCAGACCAGTTAGGCTTGTAGATAGTCTGTTTTAAAAGGTCTCGGTTCACGTTGGCCAAGGTGCCGTCAAATTCTGTTTTGGTGAAGATATACTGCCGGTTGCGGTATCGGTCGCCATCCAGTATATCCTCCCAATCGAGTATCATCGAGAGGGTATGCCCCGGTTCAATATAAAAACTTACTTTGCCCGATTTCAATAGGGAAAAAGAGAGTATTTTGGGATGTTCTATATTTATATCGGCTTCGAAATAACCGTTGGAATGCAATTTTAGGGGGAAGCTCTGAAAATTACCGTTTAAGTCACGATAAAATATTGGATAAGTCTGTATAGTGTCGCCCGAATATCCCTTGATGAAACCAACCAATCGGGATGGGGCAGGATTGAAGAAGGTGTCCGAATCGAAATCGACCGGTTTAATTTTTCTTTTTGCTTTCACTTCATTTTTTAGGCGTTTTGCTATGGGAGCAGGTATCTTGCGAAATTTCTGGTAACGCGTCGAGTCGAAGCTCTTCTCCAATGATATATTAAATATGGAGATTACTTCCTGATTATTTTTCATATCTCCATAATGAATCTCTTTTACCGACTTCTCCAGAGGAGGGAAAAGCAACACATAGTCGGCCACACCGGAAGGAGTGGACAAATGTGTATGCATCTCTTGGTTTTCTATCCCCAGCAAATAATATCTCTTGTCGCTCTCTACCGGTTTAATAAAATCGGTGGGATAGAATTCTATCCACCAACCGGGAAGAAATGTGACATGGATATGCACTTTCGTGATCGTGTCGTGCAACTCAATCCTGGAGATGGTCTCTAATCCCGTGTTTTTGAAACGATAATCGGGATTGTCGATGATCTTGACCTGGGCTGCTACTGCTAATGGTAACAGGTAGAAGAATAGGAGTGTTGATTTTTTCATGTTGTTGCGTTAAATAATAAAGATATATTGTTTGGAGTACAGAATCTGGTTTTATTGTGTTGCAAATTTACCACAAAACCTATATACTACAAAATCTTTATACCGGGAACTGTTGCATTCGACAGCTATACTTGAAAAAAGCAATTGTGAAGTAGAGAAAAGAAGAATGCGTTAAGAATGGAGTGAAAAGGGGAGAAAACAAAAACCCGCATCGGAATTTCCGATGCGGGTTTTATTAATTGGTAGGATAGAGAGGGTTGCCAACCCTGTTTTGTCCCTTTGGAAATTAATTTTCAATAACTTCCTGGAATAGATTTACACGTTTGTTGGCATTCAACTTCTCGAAATCATCGCGTGAACCAACTATCAGTTTGTCAAATTCTCTCTGGCCGGTTCCGGCAGGGATGAGATGACCGCAAATCACATTTTCTTTCTGACCTTCCAATGTGTCGGTCTTCCCGTTGATTGCGGCATCATTCAATACCTTGGTCGTTTCCTGGAATGAAGCGGCCGACATGAAGCTGGTGGTCTGGAGAGCAGCACGGGTAATTCCCTGTAACACCTGATTGGCAGTAGCAGGAACAGCGTCACGCGCTTCTATCGATTTCAAGTCGCGCCGTTTTAATGAGCTGTTTTCGTCACGCAGTTTGCGCGCGGTGACGATCTGTCCCGATTCAAACAGTTGTGAATCGCCGGGATTGACAATCACCTTCTTACCCCAGATGCGGTCGTTCTCCTCCATCATCTCGTTCTTGTCAACTAATTGCTGCTCTAAGAAACGGGTATCTCCCGGATCCACCACTTCTACCTTACGCATCATCTGACGGACAATCACTTCGAAGTGCTTATCGTTGATCTTCACCCCTTGCAGACGGTAAACGTCCTGTACTTCGTTCACGATATATTCTTGTACCGCTGTAGGGCCTTTGATCGCCAAGATGTCCGATGGGGTGATGGCTCCGTCGGAGAGCGGCATCCCCGCACGTACATAGTCGTTTTCCTGTACCAGTATCTGTTTGGAGAGCGGTACCATATATTTTTTCATTTCACCTGTCTTGGAGGTGACGGAAATCTCCTGGTTCCCACGTTTGATCTTGCCAAACGATATTTCACCGTCGATCTCGGCAACTACTGCCGGGTTAGAGGGGTTACGGGCTTCAAACAACTCAGTTACTCGTGGCAGACCTCCCGTGATATCTCCCGCTTTACCTACAGCACGCGGAATTTTCACCAGCACATCGCCGGCCTTGATCTCATCACCTTCGTTTTTCACGATGTGAGATCCGAGCGGAAGAGTATAGCTGCGTAACACATCGTCATTCTCATTCACGATATGCGCCGAAGGTGCCTTGGTCTTATCGCGTGATTCGATGATCACCTTCTCTTTCAAACCCGTCTGTTCGTCAGACTCCACTTTGTAGGTGAGGTTTTCGGTGAAGCTTTCGAACCGGATCTTTCCGGACGCTTCGGAAACGATGACCGCATTGAACGGGTCCCATTCGCAGATCAGTTCGCCCTTCGTCACTTTGTCGCCCTGATTGAAATAGAGCTTCGAGCCGTAAGGTATGTTGTGTGCCAGCAATACGATTTTGGTGTTGGGATCCACAATACGCATTTCCACCAACCGACTTACGACTACCTTGTAAGGCTTGCCTTCCGAATCGATGGTCTCCACATAACGCAGTTCGTCGAATTCGAGCGTACCGTCGTACTTGGTGATGATATTGTTTTCTGTCGCGATATTGGAAGCGATACCTCCTACGTGGAACGTACGCAGTGTGAGCTGCGTGCCCGGCTCCCCAATAGATTGAGCGGCAATAACACCAACCGCTTCACCTTTTTGTACCATTCTGCCGGTAGCGAGGTTTCTTCCGTAACATTTCGCACATACGCCGTGCGGTGATTCACAGGTAAGTACCGAACGGATTTCTACACGCTCTACAGGTGATTCTTCGATCTTCTTCGCAATATCTTCGGTAATCTCTTCACCGGCGTTCACCATGATTTCTCCCGTGTTGGGGTGTTGCACATCGTGTACCGATACGCGTCCCAATATACGCTCGTAGAGAGATGCGATCACCTCGTCGTTGTTCTTGATAGCGGTTGCTACCAGACCACGCAGCGTGCCGCAGTCGTCTTCATTGATAATCACATCTTGTGATACGTCTACCAGACGACGGGTGAGGTATCCCGCATCGGCTGTCTTCAATGCCGTATCGGCAAGCCCCTTACGGGCACCGTGGGTAGAGATGAAGTATTCAAGCACCGACAATCCCTCTTTAAAATTTGCGAGGATCGGGTTTTCAATAATCTGTGCTCCTTCGGCACCGCTCTTTTGCGGCTTTGCCATCAATCCACGCATACCCGACAACTGGCGGATCTGTTCGCGTGAACCACGGGCTCCCGAATCGAGCATCATATATACTGAGTTGAACCCTTGGTCGTCTTCAGAGAGCTGCTTCATCAGGATATTTGAAAGCTTGGAGTTGATATGAGTCCAAGTATCGATGATCTGGTTGTAACGTTCGTTATAGGTGATGAAACCCATATTGTAGTTCTCCATAATCTGTTCTACCTCTGCATATCCTTCAGCAATAAGCGTTTCCTTCTCTGCAGGGATAATCACATCTTCCAGATTGAACGAGAGACCTCCCTTGAAGGCCATGTAGTAACCGAGATCCTTGATGTCGTCGAGATATTGCGCCGTACGGGCTACTCCACAGGTTTTGATTACCTTTCCAATGATGTCGCGGAGCGATTTCTTGGAAAGTAGTTCATTGACATACCCTACCTCTTTTGGAATAGCTTCGTTGGTGATTACACGTCCCACGCTGGTCTCATGCATCTTGCGGACCGGATTGCCCTCTTCATCGATATCGTCGACGATCACCTTTACCAACGCATGTACATCCACCGCACCTTCGTTGTAAGCGATGATGGCCTCCTCCTCTCCGTAGAAAGTCATCCCTTCCCCTTTGGCCCCCGGTCGGATCTTGGTGATATAATACAATCCCAAAACCATGTCCTGTGAGGGGACGGTGATAGGTGCCCCGTTAGCAGGGTTGAGGATATTATGCGCTGCCAGCATCAACAGCTGTGCTTCCAGGATGGCTTCGTTACCAAGTGGCAGGTGGACTGCCATCTGGTCGCCATCGAAGTCGGCGTTGAATGCCGTACAGGCGAGTGGATGTAACTGAATGGCCTTACCCTCGATCAGCTTGGGCTGGAATGCCTGGATACCCAGACGGTGAAGGGTGGGGGCACGGTTCAACAACACCGGATGTCCTTTCATCACATACTCTAAGATATCATACACCACCGGTTCTTTTCTGTCCACAATCTTTTTGGCAGATTTTACCGTCTTGACGATACCTCTTTCAATGAGCTTACGGATGATAAACGGTTTATAGAGTTCGGCCGCCATATCTTTCGGCAAGCCGCATTCATGCATTTTGAGTTCGGGACCTACCACGATTACCGAACGAGCTGAGTAGTCTACCCGCTTACCAAGCAGATTCTGACGGAAGCGTCC
>JAAYFR010000109.1 GCA_012728155.1 Bacteroidales bacterium
ATAAAAATTATGAAAATAAAATTTAAAACCAATAGTAAAAAGATAATGGGTGACCTGCATACGCCGGTCAGTATCTATCTGAAAGTGAGGGATAGCTATCCTCAATCGGCACTTCTGGAAAGTTCCGATTTTCACGCCAATGAGAACAGTGTCTCCTATATTGCGCTGAAACCGATCGCAAGGGTAGAGGTGAACAGAGGAATATGTACATTCCTTTCTTCGGACGATAAAGAAGAACAAAGGCCGCTTTCGGACGATTTTACTATCTCCGACGCATTAAGCAGTTTTATCGACCGGTTTGAAGTGACGGGCAACGAAAAGGAGCAGTGCGGATTGTTCGGTTATACCACCTTCAACTGTGTGAAATATACTGAAAACATTGCTATTCGCGAAAGTAAAGAGGAGAGGAATGATGCGCCTGACATGTTGTATATCCTTTATAAATATCTGTTGGTATTCAATCATTTTACCGATGAGATCACCTTGATAGAATTATTGGAGGAAGGTGAAATAAGCAAGCTCTTCAAGGTGGAGACGCTGATCAACCAGCGCAACTTTGCCACTTACAACTTCTTTACCGAAGGTGTGGAGCGGAGTACCATTACTGACGACGAGTATAAACAGTATGTGCGTAGCGGTGTGGAATCCTGCTTGCGTGGCGATCTTTTTCAAATCGTCCTTTCCAGAAGATTTATACAACCTTTTTCGGGAGATGATTTTAAAGTGTATCGTGCGTTACGCTCCATCAATCCATCGCCTTATCTCTTCTATTTTGATTTTGGGGGATTCCGTATTTTCGGTTCATCTCCCGAAACGCACTGCAAGATCAGGGGATCGCATATCAGTATCGACCCGATTGCAGGGACTACGAAGCGGACCGGCAATTACCAGGAAGATAGGAAATCGGTCGATTTCCTGTTGAACGACCCGAAAGAGAACTCCGAACATGCGATGCTGGTCGACCTGGCACGTGACGACCTGAGCCGGAATGCCCACGATGTGGAGGTCGATTTTTTCAAGGAACCGCAGTTCTATTCGCATGTGATACACTTGGTATCGAGAGTAAGTGGAAAACTCAATGAGGATACCGATCCTATCAAAGCCTTTTTTGATACTTTCCCTGCCGGAACATTGTCGGGAGCGCCCAAAGTACGCGCCATGCAGCTTATCTCCGAAATCGAGTCGCACAACCGGGGTGCTTATGGTGGATGTATCGGTTTTGTAGGGCTGAACGGTGACTTGAACCAAGCGATCACTATCCGTACTTTTGTCAGTCGGAATAACGAGTTGTGGTACCAGGCCGGTGCGGGTGTTCTCTCTCAAAGCAGTGATGAGTATGAATTGCGGGAGGTGAACAGCAAGCTGGGAGCGCTCAAGAAAGCCATCGATATAGCAGTCACATTGCATAACGCTTAATTTTTTTGCAATGAAAAAGATACTATATAAACTGTTCGATTACCAATACCTCTCCCGTGATGAGGCGAAAGAGGTGTTGTTCTCTATTGTGAAAGGAGATGTGTCCGACACGCAGATCGCATCGCTGATTACCTCTTTCCTGATGCGGAATATCTCTGTGGATGAGGTGCTGGGGTTTCGTGATGCACTCCTCGATATGCGGGTGGGAGTGGATCTGTTGGATTATCGTCCGCTCGATATCGTAGGTACGGGAGGTGATGGGAAGGAAACGTTCAATATCTCTACGGCTGCCTGTTTTGTAGTCGCCGGTGCCGGTTATAACGTGGTGAAGCATGGTAATTATGGTGCTACCTCCATTAGCGGTGCCAGTAACGTGATTGAGCAGCAGGGGGTGAAGTTCACCACTGAGAGTGACAAGCTCCGCCAAAGCCTTGATGAGTGCCATATCGCTTATCTGCATGCCCCGCTCTTCAGTCCCGCATTGAAAGCGGTTGCCCCGGTAAGGAAAAGTCTTGGGGTACGTACTTTCTTCAATGTGTTGGGGCCGTTGGTCAATCCTGTACAGCCGGAATTCCAGATGCTGGGGGTCTACAACTTGGCCATGTCCCGGTTATATGGTTATATCTATCAGGCGGAGAAGAAAAAATTCTCTATCGTACACAGCATGGACGGTTATGACGAGATCTCCCTTACCAGCCAGTTCAAGGTGGTGACCAATAATGGAGAACAGCTTTTTACTCCGGAGGAGTTGGGATATCAGCGGGTTGCCCAAGAGGACCTTTACGGAGGGAATACTCTTGAAGAGGCATCACAGATATTCCGGAATGTGTTGCATGCCAGTGCGACTGAAGCACAGATGAATGCGGTACTGATCAATGCTGCTTTTGGTATTCAGACAATGGAGCAGGATAAACCGATCGGAGAGTGTCTCGAAATAGCCAAAGCATCATTGTATGGGAAAAAAGCGTTAAAGGCGCTGGAGAAGTTCGTTCAGTTGAATGGATGACCGGGAGGCTTGGAGACTGGGGAAACTTGGAGACTGGGGAGATTGGCAGATCGGGAGACTGGGGAGACCGGGTGGTAAAGCGGCAAAGTCTTTACTCTTTATTCTATAGAAATATGAAAGATATTTTAAGTGAGATAATCGCAAATAAAAGAAAAGAGGTTGACACACAGAGAGAACGGCTGCCTCTTGTGGAGTTGGAAAAACGTCTATCGACAGAGATGGTAGCTGTTCCATTTTACTCGATGAAAGAGGCTTTGGAAAGTTCCAAATCGGGAATTATCGCCGAATTCAAACGGCGTTCACCAAGTAAGGGATGGCTGTTTCAAACCGCCGATCCCGATAAAGCGGGACGAGTAGTAAGCGAAGTGACCAAAGCGTATGAATCTGCCGGTGCTTCAGCATTGTCGGTATTGACCGACGAAAAATATTTTGGCGGAACCATGGCCGACCTGCGGGAAGCCACCGGGGGAGTGAAGATACCGGTGATGCGGAAGGAGTTTATTGTGGATGAATACCAGTTGTTCGAGGCCAAACTCGCCGGAGCGAGTGCTGTGTTATTGATTGCAGCGGCTATTACGCGTAAGGAGTGTAAACGGTTTACGGATCTGGCAAATCAACTGGAGTTGGAGGTGCTTCTGGAACTGCATGATGAGGGGGAGGTAGATCATATTGGCCCGCTCAATCGCCTTGTGGGTATCAACAACCGTAATCTCGGAAGTTTTGTGACCGATCTGAAAAAGTCGTTCCGGATGGCGGAGTTATTACCTAAGGAGGCAGTGTGGATATCGGAAAGTGGCATATCGGATGCGGACATCGTAAAAGATTTACGGCAAGCTGGTTACAAAGGATTTTTGATTGGGGAGCATTTTATGAAGAGTGGCAATCCAGGACAAAGTCTCGCCGAGTTTATTGATTTGATTGATATTCAGTTGTAACTCAGTAGTTATTCAATTGTTATGCAGTAATTGGTCATTAGTAATTAATAATTAATTAAAAGTGTGATAATCAAAGTGTGTGGCATGCGCGAGGAGACAAACGTGCGTGAAGTGGAGCAGTTAGGAGCGGACTGGATGGGATTTATTTTCTATCCTAAGTCGCCACGTTATGTGGGGGAAGTACTCCCTTTTTTGCCGGAGAAAGTAAAGAAGGTGGGTATTTTTGTGGACGAAGATGTCGATCGGCTCTTTACATTGGCTAAAAAGAACAACCTGGACATTCTTCAGTTGCATGGCGACGAATCTCCTGAGATTTGTAAAGCATTGCGAAAGAAAGGTTTTCTTGTGATCAAAGCATTCGGCGTTACTGCGGGAGACCCTTTCCCTTCGAAGCTAACGAAACAGTATGAGGGCTGTTGCGACTATTTCCTCTTTGACACACGGACAGATCTTTATAGAGGTTCGGGGAAGAAATTCGGATGGGAGTTGCTTTCGGATTACCGGGGTGAGACACCTTTTCTCTTAAGTGGAGGCATCTCGCCAGGGGATGTAGAGGCTGTAAAAACGTTTTTACACCCAAAATGCATCGGGATTGACTTGAACAGTGGTTTTGAAATATCCCCTGCCATGAAGAATGTGCAATTATTAGAAAAATTTATTGGTGCGTTTCGTTAAAAAAATTAGATAATGAACAGAATAGATCGATTGTTTGAAGAGAAAAAAAATGGTATCCTGTCGGTGTACTTTACCGCCGGATATCCCCAACTCGATGATACCCCAAAGGTGATCAAGGCATTGGAAGACAGGGGTGTGAATTTGATAGAAATCGGTGTGCCGTTCAGTGATCCCATGGCGGATGGTCCGGTGATACAGGCATCCGGTGCCCAGGCTTTGGAAAACGGGATGAGTGTGAAACACCTTTTCAGGCAACTGGCCGGTATTCGTGAAGAGGTGTCGATTCCACTTGTGTTGATGGGTTACATCAATCCTATCATACAATTTGGGTTTGAAAATTATTGTGCGGAGGCGGTGAAGTGCGGTGTCGACGGCCTGATTATTCCCGACCTGCCGTTTGCAGAATATATGGCGGGCTTTAAACCGATAGCCGAGAAGCACGGATTGCATATCATCATGCTGATTACTCCCGAGACATCGGAAGAACGTATCAGATTGATCGATGCACATACCTCCGGCTTTATTTACATGGTGTCGACTGCCTCGGTGACCGGAGCCAAAAACAGCTTCGGTGAGGAGAGCCTGGCCTATTTCCGCAGGGTGAACGCGATGCGGCTGAAAAATCCCCGCCTGATCGGTTTTGGCATTTCCAATAAGGAGACGTTCGATGCTGCCTGTAGGGAGGCTTCGGGAGCCATTATCGGAAGTAAATTTATTTCATTGTTGGGCAGTGAAAAGACGATTGATGATGCCGCGATGAAACTGGTGGAAACGTTGGAGACAGCTCTTCCGGATCATGGGTGATGGGGCTGGCATTTTTTATTATTTTTTTTTGTAACTTTCGGACTATTAGCTCATACTAAGAACAAAAAGTTAAATACTATGAGAGTTAAGGTTTTTGCTTTTTTCTGTCTTGTAGTTGGGGGATACTTCACATTGCAAGCACAGTCCGTATCTATCTATGAATTGGGTCGTCCTATCAATGATTATGAAGATAACTTCAAAAACCTAATCAGCAACTGGACGAAAGAGAATATTACCAACGCAGAAAGTTACAAGTTGAAAGATATTTCCTTCGTTGAAACGATTTCCGGTCCTGAGCGGTATGACTATTACAGGAACTTCTTTCCCGGGAACTCAATATTGATACGCTGCAATTATTCAATGAGCAGAAATATGAAGAAAAGACAGATACTATAGTAGAGTTAGGTCCTCATTTTAATGTTATCGGGCATGAAACAAAATATAGAGGCTATAATTATACTTCCCCGACTCCTTTTTCTCAGAACTTTAAGGATATACAAATAGAGCATACCAAAACAATTCTTGACCTCAGCACGGAAGATGCAAGAAAATTCATACTTGAAAATCTGTTGATAGAAAGGATTGGCAATCAGTTGACTTTCAGTGAAATTGTCAAATCCGGGGATAAAGTGTATGCGATTGATTTCGAGTATCACATGCAGCCTTATACCGCCTATGTGGTTTGCAGTCGTGCAACAAAAAAGGTGGTTTGGGATACTTTCTTCGGAAGAGTGATGATTGAAAAAGAATGATGCCTTCTACCTCTAATCTGAAAAACTTGTAGAATAAGATGTGCTTCTATTAATGATATTCGAGCTGATGTTTAGGTATTCTGTCGGGGCAATACTCATTTTAGTTTTGATGACCGGATGTGATTCCCGTCAATCCGAGTTTTCCGCGTTATTAGATAAGGCGGAACGGTATATTGATACCCGCCCTGACAGTGCCATGGTGTTGATCGATTCCCTTTTTTACTTTGAAGGGAAGTCCCGACGCGAAGAGAGTATGCGTTACCTTGTTTTACGCGCGCAAACTCTCCATGAAAACCATTTCTCACTTACGGCGGACACGCTTGTATTTGATGCGGCAGATTATTACTCCCGACATGACAAGAACCGTCGTCTAACCGCCATGGCATATCTCTATAGTGGTTATACCTGTCATGAATTGGGAGACTACGATAGGGCGGAAGATTATTTCCGGAAAGCGGAAGCAATGGGAGGCCCATCATTTGAAAAGAGCATGAAAATCGCCAATCTTCAGATAGAAAATCAATTAGTATATGAAAAGAACTATGAGGACGAATTAAGGCGATTCAAAAAAATGCATATTGCCCAGAACTTACGCTCTCGGAACAGGACTTACACATATATGTATATATTGTTTTTTGTGTTCGTAGTCTTAGTGCTGATATTGGTTGGAATGTTGAGTGAAAAAAATGCCAAGTTGAAAATGAGAGAAAATATAGCTGTATTACGAGAGACCACAAAAGATTTATTGGAAACGCAAGATCTCAACCATGGGAGAAGTCCCATGGCACAGGAGTTGTTGCAATGGAAATTTGAGGTTATGAAAAAGACATTCCTCCTGAAACATGGCATGTCCGAAGGGATACGAAAGGAAAATAAAATACTGCTGGGCTTTTTAGATAAGATTGTGTTCGGGCAGGATTCCGAAACGGCACTACCTGAATTTTTGTCTGTGATAGAAGATCTATCGCCCGGATTGATCTGTTTTATCAAGGAACGCTATCCCGATATCTCAGAAAAGGAGTATAATGTCTATTTGTTGAGTGTCGCCGGTTTGGATGTGAAGAAAATAAGTCTTTTACTTGGTCAGAGTGAAAATTCCATCTATAAATTCCGGTCAGCATTCAATAAAAAATTCGGATCCAATTTTTGGCCTTTTCTTAAAGAAGAGTTTGAGCGGAATAACCATAAATCGAATTGACGATAAGTGCATTTGTAATCCCCGGTAAACTGTATGAATGGTTAATTATTTGCCAAACCCTTTTCTTTGTTTTCACTATGTTCTGTAAATCAGATTGATATATTTTTAGTGATTGTTAATCTTCTGCCATGGCTTATTTCCTATTGCAGGCATAATTCCTTATCGATACCTTTGTGCGATCTGAATTTTTAAGATTATATTTAAAGCTGAAAATGGATTAGCCCCCCGACGTCGAGGATGTGAAAGTGAAAATCGACATGAAAGAAAAGAGTAGCCGAGAGTGTTGAAAATTGAAAGAGTAAACAAAACTAAGATAACTAATAAATCATGAGAAAGAATAATTTAAAACCAACTTCCTGTTTAATCACAACGGTCATTGTAGTCTTCTTGTTTTTTTCTATAAATGGATGCCAAAATGAGGCTGTTTATAGTTTAGAATTCACGGATTTACCATTTCTGTCATTTAGTACCAATATAAACAGCAATACAGTTGAAGTACCTGAGGAAGATTTAGGTGTAGTTCTATCAGCCTTTCAAAGAATCAACCTTGAAAAGAAAGATGGGTTATACTATATGCTTGAAACATCGGCAAATCAGATAAATGTTTCCAAAGAGGTATTTTCATATCTTAAAGATATGGTAACGATAAGCAATAAACGAATTCTTGAGTATGGCCTGAAATCACCATTAATCCCAAGATTGAAGTCCGGGCACGAAAATGGAGGTGATCCTTCAAATGATTGCGTTGCCGAGGCCGTAGTCGCTATAGCTCAGTCTATGGGATCTTCATTGAATTTTTCTGATGTAAAGAGTTGGATTGAACAAAATTTTGGAACGAATGGCGTGCCTTCTGGTAGTATAACAAATGTTGTAAATCATTATTTTTCATCTTCTAATGTGTCTATTTCTAATGGATATGTTCCGCCAGCAGGTAAACAGGTTTTTGTAGTATTCAATTTTGGTAATGGAACAGGTCATGCTTCAAAGTATTTAGGTTGTTCTGACGGAATTGTCTTGTGTAATGATGGCTTTTATCCTCTTAGCCAATTATCTTCTGCTTATTTAATTTCTGATGTTAACTAGAATAGTGATCATCCACTGAGGATGTTTTCCCCAGTGGATGATTAAAATTAATAACTTGATTATGAGAACTATTTTTCAAAATTCACAAAAAGCATCTTTTATCTTTTGTTTATTTTTTTATGGCATCATGTTCAATGATACAACTCTTAATGCGCAAAATTTGGTTTTGAGAGCATTGGATTCGGTTGAAACCATTTTTCAGGTGAAACATGAAACACCTAAAGGATTTAACAATCTCAACACCATACGGTTTTGGCAGCCCAACATATCTTCTCCATGGCGTACTTTGTGTGGAGCTTTCGAATCAAAAGACAAACATTGCAAAGTGTTGTACAATGTACTCCCGTCACATACGGATCAAACGTTTTTTTACCATAGGGTGAGAATGCGTCGCGAACTGGAAAGTATCTTGAACACCAAAGATTTCGTGATAGATAACTACCTGCATATACTGTCAATCGAGGATGCACGAAAGCGTTTCAATGCTGATTCGGTTTTCCTATACGATGTCCCGACGGCTATAATTGACACGGGGGAAGAAAAATTCACCCACTGTACAAGAATGTTCATAACTAAACAGGGCAGATTGATAGTGGATTTAGTTTGGTATTTTACGGATAAAGGGAAGAAGAGAGAAGACAAATATATGCAAAGAATAAACAAACGTATTTGGTATCATGATGATAATTGGAGCTGGTATCCAGTGAGATGGGAGGAATGGAAGAAAGAATATTTTAACAAGATTATGGATAGAAAGGAGTTTTAGATATTCTATCGGTTATATTTACAAGCGAGAGATGATATTGGCTATAATGGCATAATTGATAAGGAAAAAATATCAACACTGACACAAAAGATATCTTTTTTAATGGGCATCTTTATACGTTATGGATACAGTAATAAAGTTTAATGAAACAATTAATAATGAAACATTTTAATTTTATAATTTTACTCGGTGTTTTCTTTTTAGGAGTTTTTTTCCAAAGTTGTAGCAAAGAGACCGCGATTGCTTTGGAAGAGAAAATTGATAATTTATCACAAGATAATGACTTTGTGAACTTTTTATCGGAATTTGATTCTTATAAAAATAATTAAAGAATATGAATTTAAAAGAGCAAATCAAAGTAAGTTGGACATTTATATTAGCAGTTGCTTTATATATCATACTAATTTTTATTTCTAAATTAGGCATTAATATTGATGACGTACTTTGGGGAATATCTCATATTCTATTAGCAGCAGCAATTACATATTCAGCTATCAGTTCATCAAGAGTATTTCACCGAAAACGTCGTTTTGTATCAAGTCTTTTTATTATGTATGGTGCCGGAATCTTATCAGCAATATGGCTTTTAGAGGGAATTAAGTTCTTTTTTAATTAGGTAAATTTGCTGAATAAGTAATTTCTTGTCCAAGATTTTGGGGTAATTATCAAAGATTTTTCATGAATTTAGGTTTTTATTAATTGTGTAATTATTCAATCATAGGGTTTTCCTTTAAGTTTTAACGATATGAAAGGTCTAAAAAATAGGGGTTTTTTGATACTTTTTATGGTAGCATTTTTTGTCTGTTGCAAAGATAAGACGGGATTATCCTTTAATAATAAGTCAAAAGAAGACGGGATCGAAAATATAGATCAAAATCAACCCCGGATAGTGTTTTCAAAATTATCCCACTCTTTCGGCAAGATCGACAAGACGACATCTGATTCTATCCTGTTTGATTTTACTTTTACCAATACCGGGTTAAATCCGTTGATAATTAAAAAAGTGGATGTCTCGTGCGGATGTTTGTCTGCTTCTTATTCTAATTATCCGATAAAAAAAGATTCTATTGGATTCATAAGAGTGATTGTAAATCCCAAATTGCTCAACGGTTCTTTCAATAAGCGTGTTTTTGTGACATCCAATTCGGAGAATGAGGTCGATTTGTTGAAAATTAAAGGTGCAGTTTATTAATCAATATGTTATGAGAAAATATATTTCCATTTTATCGGTATTTATCCTGTCAGGATATTTACTGTCGTGTGATAGTGATTATTATAGTTGTGATCCGGTGGCAGATCTTTGGGTTAAAGAAAATCTAACCGAAGTCAGAACCATGACTCGCAGCGCGTGGTTAGAATTAGATGAAAGCGGGCCTATAAAAAAAGCGGCTTATGTGGCATTGGATCCCGGAATGAAGCAGAA
>JAAYFR010000110.1 GCA_012728155.1 Bacteroidales bacterium
AACAATTTCACTATTCAACTAATATACTATTCTACTAAAAGTGAGCCTCTTGTCGGATTCGAACCAACGACCCCGAGATTACAAATCACGTGCTCTGGCCAACTGAGCTAAAGAGGCTTATAGTCTTGAATTTAACCGCTTCTCTCCCAATTTTAAGAGAGAAACGGTCGCAAAGGTAGTGATATTTTCTTTGATGCCAAAACTTTTATCTGAATTTTTTGGACGTTATCTCTCCTTTTTTTCTTTGGTCTTTAAAATCTGTTTTTCGATCGCTATCACACATAAGTCTATAGCTCCCTCGAAAGTGTCAGCCGTTTTGTTGGCAAAGGCTTCACTATGCCTGAGTTTTAATTTCAGGGCTGCATCTTTATTTTTTGCAGACACCGGTTTCACTACTTTCAGGATCACTTCGGCGAGGATGATGTCGTCGGAGAATCGTTCCAGTTTTTTAATTTTTTTCTCTACAAACGCTTTGAGTTGATCGGTAGCGTCAAAATTTACAGATTGAATCGTCAGTTCCATACTTTTTCTCCTTCATTTTTTTGCTCTGGGATGAGCATGTTGATATGCTTTTTTCAATTCTTCAAAAGTCACATGTGTATATACTTCCGTAGATGCAAGGCTGGAATGGCCCAGCAACTCTTTTACCGCGTTGATCTCGGCGCCATTGTTCAGCATTTCAGTGGCAAAAGAATGGCGTAGTACGTGTGGGCTTTTTTTAGCCAGGGTGGGGATGCTGTTGAGATGGTTGTGAATGACATTGTAGACAAGTTTAGGGTAGAGAGGCTCTCCATCCTCCTTAACAAAAAGAAAAGGCGATTTGTTCTCGATTTCGGCGTCTCTGACGGCCATATATTCCTTTATTTTTTCTTTGGTGGTATCGGAGAAGGGGATGATGCGTTGTTTATTGCGCTTCCCTGTCACCCGTAGTGTGCAGGCGGAGAAATCAATATCGCTGTCTTTTAGAGTTATCAACTCCGCCCGGCGCATACCGGTCAGGTAAAGTAATTCTATCAGAAATCGATCGCGATGTCCCGGGAAATCGTCGGAATACCTCAGTGGATCGTCAATCACTTTTGTCATCTCTGAATCATTCACAAACGAGGGGAGCCTTTTTGCCACTTTCGGACCCGCTACTGCTTCTGCCGGATTCTTCGAGAGCACTCCCTTTTTTTTGAGGTAACGGAAGAACGATCTCACCGCACTCAGTTTTCGGTTTACAGAACGAGGCGTTATACCTTGTTCCATGAGATGGCTCATCCATATGCGGATATCGTCGCTGTCGACAAGACGAGGGTCGAAAGTGGGGTTGTCATCACTTCCCTTCCGGTTCCGGTGCATTCCAATAATAAAATCCTCAAACTGAGTAAGGTCCTCCAAATATGAAATCTCCGTGTGGGAAGAGTAGTTCTTCTCAACACGGAGATATTGTATGAATTTTTCCTTATACATTCCTTAAGTCCGTCGATGAACTACGAAAGTAAAGAAAATTTTTTGAAATCCGAAAAATTATTCTTCGTTTTCTTGCATTTGCTGCACGTAAACGGCGTGTTGTTTGCGCTTGCGCTTCTCTACCGAAGGCTTGGTGAATGCCTGACGGCTACGCAACTCCTTTACCACACCGGTTTTTTCATATTTACGTTTGAATTTCTTCAGGGCTCTTTCAATATTTTCGCCCTCTTTTAATTGTACTACTATCATTTATTTTTTGTTTTAATTGTTCAATTTTATTAGGCGTTTTGAGCCGCCTTCGCTCTTCGATTTTCAATTCTCGCAACGGCATAATCCAAATAAGTTTGTCTATTGCCCGTATTGCTTAACGAAAATGTTTTTTGTGAGATTATTGTAATGATGAATGCGATACATTATTATATATAGGCATCCTCATGCTGTGGCCTTTGCGATTGATGGCTCGCTCAAGAGCCTTTTTCGCAGTTTCAGCCTTCAGCTTGAAATGGAATTGTTTTGTTTCTTCTTTACTCAATTTCCGGTGTTACAGTAACCTCCTCTCTTTTTCGGGCTGCAAAGATAAGAATAAAATTGTAAATATCAATATGCTAAGTCTATTTTTTTTAGGTTGGTAAAAATAAAAACTAACTGCGGTTTGAGAATAGTAAGTTATTTGCTTTTGTCACTCTTACTACGTCAAAGCTTTTCTTTATCGCAATAAGCTCAGACTCGGAAATGAAAGTAAACTCTCATTTCACTCGCTTACTCGCTTATTTCACTTCTTCAAAAGTAATGATTGCTGAAAATCAATTAGATATGCTTTTATGGTACAAATATGGTACTGATAAATGCTTTTTTGATATCGGTTACATTGACATCTGGCTTTGACGAAGGACACATTAATTATTCATTTTCTTCGTAATAATACGAGTAGTCTATGCCTTTCATAAACATTTCGCGACTGTTTATTTCATTCGTAAGGGCATTGCGAAGTAAATCTTTTAATGCAATGCTGTTTGTGGAACTTTTAACCATAGCGTTCAGGTAGTCTTTCTTACTGATTTTACTCCAATCCACGCATCGTTCCAATCGTTTTTTAAGAATCAAATCCAACCAAATTCGGGTACTGCGTCCGTTGCCTTCCATAAACGGATGGGCAAGGTTCATCTCAACGTATTTATCTACAATCTCCTCGAAAGTGTTTTCGGGCATCTGCTCAATTTGTCTCAACGTGTTACCTAAAAAGTGCGCCACGGCAAACTGAAAACCGCCTTTCGAAATATTTTTTTGTCTTATCTGTCCGGCAAAGTCGTAAAGTCCGCCGAAAAGATAGGCGTGTATTTGTTGCAGGCTTTTGGTTGTGCCGATTTCGATATTGTCTATCAACGAACTTTCGAATAAGGCGTAAGCTTTTGTTTTGCTTTTGCCGTCGATACTTTCGTCGCTGTACGTGAACCACTCAATGAAGCGGTTTGCCTTTATGCTAGGAAACTGTTTGCCGAGAGCGATAATTCCATCGTAGTCGAGAACATTTGAAAGGCGCATTTTTCCATCGGGAGATTTCAGTTTCAACTGGGTAGTAACGCTACCCAGTTCGTTTCCTTCTTTCTTTAACTTGGCTTTGAGGTACTTCCAATAGT
>JAAYFR010000111.1 GCA_012728155.1 Bacteroidales bacterium
CTGTTTGCAGTCCAAAAAATAAAAGGAGGACAATCTTCCCAGGAAATTGGCACAAACCCGATAGTACAAAAGTGGTGGAATTATATGGCGGACATAATGGAAGTAAATGAGGACAACTCTCCGGTCTCCATACCTTTGGAAGAACTGTTCCACATGGATTGAGAAATCCAATAATTCTCTGATGATCCACCATCCATAAACGGTGGACCTACAAAGATATTTCACGACAAATTAATTGTGAATCGATGATGTACAAAAAGTTCATTTTTATCACCCTATATACTTTCACATGCTTTCTTATTATGTATGGAAACAACACATCCATAAAAAGATGGCAAAAGAAAGAGTTGGCCTTTGAAAGCAGGCAGTTATATGACAACCCGCTGTATGACGATGGCACGTCGTACTCGCAACCGGCGACCGGAACACAATATTGGTCTATGTGCCGATACAAGATAAAGTGAAGATTCGCGACATAGATGCCACACGTTATAGTGCCCGTTGGTTCGATACAGTCAATAATAGTTACCTGAAGGCTAGTATAATCCGGGACAATGATGGAATTGAAGCGCAAGTACCCTTCGATTCGGATGCAATATTAATTCTTCGCAAAAAATAAAATTAACAACTTCATCTCAATGCAAATAAAACAATTCACAGCTATTTTTATATTATGGTGTACGATATCTCATTGCGAGGCTTTTGCACACCACGCTGTAGAGCGTTGGAAAATATACGAGGTCACGCTGAAAGGTTCCGACAAAGGAAATCCTTTTGTTGAGACCGAAATCTATGGTTGTTTTTATCAAGGGGAAGACACCCTATTGATAAAGGGATTTTATGATGGTGGAGGAGTATATAAAATCCGATTTTCACCACCCAAAGAAGGGAATTGGCACTACCATACCATCTCCAATCAGAAAAACCTGCACCGGAAGCGAGGAGGTTTTGTATCCCTTCCTCCCCAAAAGTCAAATCGGGGTCCGGTCACTATATCCAACCTATTCTCTTTTGCCTATGCCAACGGTACCCCCTACGCTCCTTTTGGAACAACACTATATGCCTGGGTTCATCAGCCGGATAGCCTTGCACAACTCACCTTGCACACCCTGTCGAAAGGATATTTCAATAAAGTGCGGATGTGCCTCTTCCCTAAGAGCTATTGGTGGAACCAGGGAGAACCTGAGATCTATCCGTTTGAAGGAGATATAGAATCCGGATGGGATTTTAAACGATTCAATCCGCTTTTTTTCCAAAATCTGGAAAAGCGTATCGCTCAACTGGATTCCCTCGGCATCGAAAGCGACCTGATTTTATTTCATCCTTACGACCGCTGGGGCTTCAGCAAAATGGACAGTGTGTCAAGATATCACTACCTTGACTATATCACAGCCAGGCTCTCCGCATATAAAAATATATGGTGGAGTATGGCAAACGAATTTGATTTTTTAGGCCACTATACAATGGCCGACTGGGATTCACTGATAGCCTATTTGGCTGAAAAGGATCCTTACGCAAGATTGAGAAGCATTCATAATGGCGCAATAATGTACGACTATGGCAATCCGCAAATCAGCCATGTGAGTATTCAAACCAATGATATATCATCCATACCGCTATGGAGAAAGAACTATCAAAGACCTGTCATTATCGATGAATGCGGCTATGAAGGAAATGTCCCCTGGTCTTGGGGGCAGCTCACTCCTGAAACGCTCGTGAGCAAGTTTTGGGAAGGAATTGTCAAAGGAGGTTATGTGAGCCATGGGGAAACTTATTTGACGCACATCCGGACCAATCAACGGATAGAAGAGAATGATGATCTATTATGGTGGTCGAAAGGAGGTATTCTTCGAGGAAAAAGCCCGGAACGAATCGCTTTCTTACGCGAAATAGTTGCATCAGGATGCGGCAGTCAAGCGGATAA
>JAAYFR010000112.1 GCA_012728155.1 Bacteroidales bacterium
ATGAAGTTTCGTCGCACTTCATCTATGACATGATTGAAGCATACGGCGGCGTAAGGGAGTTTTACAGCCATTTTTATATCAACTCCCCTTTCCCATTGGCGATCGTTCGCCGGTCAAAAGATGGCAACTGGCTTAATGCCAACTATTATGACGACAAGAAATTGTTCGAAATGGTACAAGGATTTATGATCGAATCGCTCAAAAAACATATCGACATAGGTCTTAACAGCTCTGAAGTTTTTATCCTCGGAAAAAAAAATGCCGATTTCATTGACAAACTCAACAAAAAAGAAAAACTTTTCGACAAAATGACCGTTCTGGAACATCCACGCTATATCCAACAGTATAAATCGAAAGAAAGAGGGCTCTATATCGACAAGTATCTGCTGGCATTTCGCCAATAACCCATTTACAACGTTTTTTGAACAGCTTTCTGACTCATTGTACGTTAAACTACGTTGAGTAGAAAGCCTTTGTCGTTCGTTAAAAAAAACAACCCCACATAATCTCTATTCCCAACTCCCGTTAGCGGCATCCGGATTTTGCTGAAGCCAGATACGATACAACTCAAAAAAAGTAGGTGCATCCAATAATTCTATATTCGGATCAATCTTTTCAAGTTCATCCATTACTTCCAAATACCAGCCGGGAGTTTTCAGGATATTGCGGAACCAATGAAAGGGTAACGGCCTATCGGCAACCCGCTGAGCGATACGTTGCGCGGCTTCTTGGGGATGCTGCTGGATATCCTCGTCCGACCGCAATACCGGCATCTCCCCGTGCAACAGGGTTAAGGGGACCTTTTGCGGAACAATGCCGTTGGGACTGAACGACGCATAACAATCCAATCCTTTTTGACTTAATGCGGGTGCATGTCCGTCAATCACAAAACCGGTTATAGTAATTCCCCACTTTTCGTAAAATGGCTTGCAGTGATTTGCCCATGCATCTAATCCGCATGGTAATCCTGATATATCCCGGGGTTCCTGAAGCATTCCCGGCATCAGATATCCGGCTCCATTATCGGCTGCCACAAAATAATCATTGGAGGTCGCTGTCTTGCGGAAGTTATGCATCACCATAGGAGCACGGCGCTCCAAGACAGGACTTATCGACCACATCAAGGGAAGTTTCCCCCGGTCAGGATGATCCCATATCGTGGGAGTACATTGGGTAATCCAGGAGGAAGCGTCATAATCACCCACATAAAAGATCATAAACTGCCGATTTTTGAAATCTACCTCCCCGTTTTCCGTTAAATAACCACGTTCTTTCAACTCTTGATGTGTAACCCATTTCTGTCCGTATGTTTCCTCCAACGGGAAATGCTGCCAGAAAGAGGCATTCGCCAAAGCACCATAACCAATGGCATCGGCATCCTTGAAGGCATTATAGGCACTAATGACACGACTGAACTCCCATTCGGTGGCTACATCGCCATGATTGCCACCGGCACGTTCGGTATATTTGAATGCCCAGGCAGGAAAACCTCCAATATGGCACATTTTTTCTCCCCCATTCAAGCGGTATGCTTCGGAGAGGAACTCTTTCAACGTCGCTAAATCGATCCCCACCGATTGTGTCGGATCATCGGTGGCGGGTTCATCCCCCCAGGGAGAAAGATCAAAGAAAAAGGCTTTTTGACTCACAAAGAAATCGTGATTGGTAAGGGTATGATGGTTGATGACGGTAGCAGTAGGCTTGTCACGCCATTTCTGGTCGATATAGTAAGCGCCGAACTCTCCGTTACAGCGGTTGGTCTTCATATACCTTTCAATAAACCAAATATAGGGGTCATTTTTCAACGATCCGGTCGACTCCCTCTCAGTGCCAGGAATAGTGCCCTGGCCTGTAAACATCGATGATCCGTCTTCATTGAGCAATCTCACTTTTACTTTTAACTTTGGACCACTTAATATCAATCTGGAATACAGGCTGTTTGGCGACTCGTCATACCTGATCGCAATCAGGTTCTCAATACCGGCAACTGCTGAGGCAACATTACTGGTAGCAGCAATATCAGCATCATACAGAACAACGCCGTCGATATCATGTTTAAATGATCCTACCAGTTCCACAATATCATTATAGACTATCGTATCTCTTCCGCATAGCCACTCTCCCGTCTGTCTGTATTTATTCCACCAATAGCTGTCGATCTCGATTCCCGATTGTACCACATAATTGACGAACAGGCGGGGAGCTTCCCTATTTACGACGCCCTGGAGCGTGGCTACCGCATGGATATCGTCCCATAGGGAAAGTATTTGTTGATTATCTTTGAAATCGTACCCAAGCGTATATTTCAGATCAAATACACCGATCACATCCGGTCGCTCTCGTCTGCAGGAAACAGTCACCAGCAAAAAGCCGGCAATAAATAACATTTCAGCAACCACAAAAAATCTGTTTAATTTTCTCATATGATTAAAATATAGATACAAAAGTCAAGACTTTATTAATTGACAATTGATAATTGATTACTGACAATGAATTCTAAACTTCAGACTTTTTCACTTTTTCAATCTATCATCAGTCTCAATCAATCTCTTATA
>JAAYFR010000113.1 GCA_012728155.1 Bacteroidales bacterium
GAACAGGAGATATTAAAGGGGATCGATCTGGAAGTAAACGCAGGAGAAGTACATGCGATTATGGGACCGAATGGATCGGGGAAAAGTACCCTGGCTTCGGTGTTGGCAGGCAATCCGAAATTTGAAGTTACACGTGGTACAATTCTTTTTAAGGGAAAGGAACTGTTGGAGATGGAACCCGAGGAGAGGGCCTGTGAAGGAATATTTCTCAGTTTCCAATATCCCGTGGAGATTCCTGGTGTAAGTATGGTCAATTTTATGCGCGCAGCGGTCAATGAACAGCGAAAATATAGGAATGAATCTCCCATATCAGCTACCGATTTCCTGAAATTGATGAGGGATAAACGTAAATTGTTGGGTATGGACAGCCAGTTGGTGAGCCGTTCAGTGAATGAAGGTTTTTCGGGAGGAGAAAAGAAAAAAAATGAGATCTTCCAGATGGCAATGATCAACCCGTTGCTCTCCATTCTCGATGAGACCGATTCCGGACTCGATATAGATGCGCTTAGAGTAGTAGCCGCCGGAGTAAACAAACTCCAGACCAAAGAGAACGCAACCATTCTTATCACTCATTATCAGCGGCTCTTGGAATATATCAAACCCGACTTTGTGCATGTGTTGTATGCTGGGAAAATTGTTAAATCCGGGGGACCGGAACTTGCGTTAGAACTTGAGAAAAAAGGATACGACTGGCTGATAAATCCGTAACCCGCAACCCCAGAAAAGAAATGATTGAACAACAATATATAGATCTGTTTACACAGTATCGCAGTGAATTAGATGCCAATTCCACCGAAGAGCTCAACAAGCATCGGGATGCTGCCTTCAATATATTTACAGAGATAGGATTTCCCTCTATAAAGCAGGAAGATTATAAGCATTCGAATATAGTACGTTGTTTTGATGCAGATTGGGGATTGAACTTGAGGAATATCCCTATTCCTGTGAACCCTTATGATGCTTTCAAATGTGATGTGCCAAACCTCTCTACCAATACCTATTTTCTGATCAACGACAGGTATTACGACAAAGATAAAGCGAATCGGGCAGTAGATTTGCCAGATGCTGTCTTTGTCGGTAGTTTGCAACAATTCGCAAAAAAATATCCCGCGCAATTTGATGCTCATTATGCTCAGATTGCCGATATGGGAAATGATGGTATTGTGGCGTATAATACTATGTTTGCCCAAGATGGGTTTGTGGTCTATCTCCCCAAGAATGTGACACTTGAAAAACCTTTGCAGTTGATTAATATCCTGCGTGGAGGGGTCGACCTGAATGTAAACCGGAGAATCCTGATCATCGCGGAAGAGAATGCCCAGGTGAAATTGCTTGTATGTGATCATGCCGTAGATGATGTTCGTTTTGTGGTGACACAGGTGGTCGAGATCTTTGCCGACACTTCGGCGCAGGTCGATTTTTACGAACTGGAGGAGAACTCTGCAAAGGTGACCCGCCTGAATAGTGTTTTCACTGAACAAAAAGAGAGGTCTAATGTGGTGACGAGCGGTATTACGCTTCACAATGGATATACACGCAATAATTATAGGTTCCGCTTGTTGGGAGAATATGCCGAGGCACATGCGGGAGGATTGGCCATTTGTGATAAAGCGCAGCATATCGATAACTTTGCCTTTCTCGATCATGCCAGTCCCAATTGTACCAGTAATGAGCTATTTAAGAACGTGTTGAAGGATAGGGCAACCGGCGTTTTCTGCGGGAAGATCTTAGTGGAGAAAGATGCACAGAAAACGCAGGCATACCAAACCAACCGTAACCTGATATCGTCCGATACAGCCCAAATGTTCTCAAAGCCGCAGCTTGAGATATACGCCGATGATGTGAAATGTTCCCATGGACTTACTACCGGACAACTGGATGAGGATGCCCTGTTTTATATGCGTACACGGGGTATTGAGGAGGAAGAGGCCCGTTTGTTACTTATGGTGGCCTTTACGCGCGATGTGGTGGATATGATTCGTATTCCTGTGTTACAAGATCGACTGATCACCCTTATCGATAAGCGTTTTCGTGGAGAGCTGTTGCGCTGCGGGAATTGCGCTGTATGTAAA
>JAAYFR010000114.1 GCA_012728155.1 Bacteroidales bacterium
GCACCCCAGACTGTTGCCACGCGCACGAGTATGAAATTTTAAACTTCTTACCTGTTTGTTCTCTCGTCTAACCGGTGCATTTGTCATGATGACGAGTGCTATCTTTCATTTTGTCTGAATTGAATATTAAAATTTTAAACATGAATTCAACTAATTGAATATTAGATATTTATAGATTAATATATTTACGTATGAAAAAAACAGTTGTCTACACACTACTTTTGGCGTTTTTTATATTATCATGTTGCGAAGAAACACCCATAATTCAAGAAGAACCGGATATTGTTTCTGATATTGTTTCTGATCTGCAGTTTGTATCTATCGCAGACTCTAAAACTATATCATTCACAACAAATAAGAGTTGGGAAGCATCAATACCTAATAATGATGACTGGTGTTCTATTTCCCAAACAAATGGCGATGCCGGCGATGTAAATATAACTATTTCAGTATCAGGCAATAACGGAGATGACGATAGAGAAACAACCTTAACAATTAAAACAGGCAATACTATTAAAACCGTGAAAATAGTGCAAGCACAAAAAGATGAAATTATCATTTCTGAGAAAGAATTTGAATTCACTGAAAAAGGCGGCACATTTGAGGTGGAAATTTCCACAAATGTTGCATTGCAGGTCTCTATTCCGGAAAATGTTGATTGGATACATTATCAGCCGGGCGAAACACGTGCGCTCATAGAGAAGATACTTACTTTTGAAGTTGATGAATGCAAACCTTTTGATCAACGTGAGGCTATCATTACAATTTCTGATAATGAAAATAAAATAAATGATACATTTACTGTTGTTCAATATGGAGGTACAACAATATACTTGGAAACTGCAGGTACATTATCTTCATTCATAACCGAAAAATTATTTAATCAAATTGATTCTTTGACCATAAAAGGCGAAATGAATTTAGAAGACTTTGATATAATCGACAAGTTATCCGCTCTTAACTATCTTGATATTAGTGATGTAGTGGTAATAAAATACGGTGTTGAGACATATGATTTTGATAAAGACTTACTTGAGGGTTTACGTTACAGTCAGGTATTTAGTGATTTAATCCTTCCGAAAAATATCAAAAATATCAAAAATAATTGTTTTGAAGCATTTAGTCTGCACAAAATAATTTTACCTGATAATCTTATAAGTATTGGGGACAATGCTTTTGCTCTTTGTTCACATTTATCAGAAATAAATCTACCTGAGAGTTTAACCAGTATTGGCAGTAAGGCTTTTTATGATTGCCAGGGATTAACTTCAATAGACATTCCGGAGAGTGTGACAATTATTGAGGACTATGCTTTTGCTAATTGTAAAGGATTAACTTCAATAAACATACCAGAGCGTATGACAATTATTGAGGACTATGTTTTTTCTTTTTGCGTAAAATTAACTTCAATAAATATTCCAGAGAGTGTGACAACTATTGGGAAGAATGCTTTTGAAGGCTGTGTTGGATTAACTTCAATAAATATTCCGGAGGATGTGACAACCATTGCAAAAAATGCTTTTATAGGCTGTTCAGCACTCACTTCAATACACATTCCGGAAAGTGTGACAATTATTGGGGAGTATGCTTTTGCTAATTGTTCAGGATTAACTTCAATACACATTCCGGAAAAAGTTACTACCATTCAAAAAGGTATTTTATCTAGTTGTATTGGATTAACTTCAATAGAGATCCCGGAGAGTGTGGCAACTATTGGAGAGTATGCTTTTGCCAATTGTTCAGGATTAACTTCAATAGACCTCCCGGAGAGTGTGACAACTATTGGAGAGTATGCTTTTTCTGATTGTTCAGGATTAACTTCAATTGCTATTCCAAATGGGATTACAATAATACGGGAAGGTGTTTTACGAAGTTGCTCAGGATTAACTTCAATATACATTCCGGAAAATGTGACACACATTGAGTATAGTGCTTTTGATAATTGCATAAATACCAAAGAAGTACGAATTAAAGCCAAAACTCCACCCACTGGAAATGGCGATATCCCTAATACACACACCATTAAACTATACATTCCCCAAGGAAGTAAAAAGGCATATCAAAACCATCAAGATTGGAATAATTTCTATGAGTATATTGAAATATAATGATATTTCGAACAAGGTTACCCCCATCAGTAACTGTCCAGGAAAGTTTTGGGCAGGACTATATTGGCAACTGATAAAGCATCTACAAACAAGGGAGCTATCTCCTCATCCTTGAAACCTGCTATACCACAGCCTATCCGGGTAACAAGAAAAATATACTCGGGATGGGCTTTGGCAAAAGCGATGAACTCATCCACATAAGGTTTGATCGTATCAACTCCACCTTGCATGGTAGGGATCCCATAGGATTGCCCTTGCAGTCCTACTCCCTGTCCCCATACGGCGCCAAATTTCTGCTCCGCTATCCGTGCTGCTCCACCAGCATGATGACCACTGAGGTTACTGCCAAATACAAATATCTCATTCGGTTGCATCTCCTCAATTTTCTCAGGAGTATACCGGTGTTTTATCTGATTGTTCTTCATACTTCTTTTTCTTTTTTTCCTTTATCTGTATTCTTTAACTTGCACAAATCGAGTCCCCGGTCATAATGCCACCGTCAACAACACGGAGA
>JAAYFR010000115.1 GCA_012728155.1 Bacteroidales bacterium
GATATAAATGGTGGTGAACAGGAAAATGCTGAGTAAGCTGCCCACGGGATAAATGCCATAAGCCAATATGCCCAACCCCATGCAGATAGCCAATACTGCGAAGCCTATCACCCAGTATGGGATAAGTTTTGCCAGTACGAACATCAGCTTCTTTACCGGGGTCACGTTGATCTGTTCAATGGTGGCCGCCTCTTTTTCAGCGACGATATTCAACGCGGGTAAAAATCCGCAGAGCATTGTCAAAAGCATCACCATCAAGGCGGGTACCATAAAGATTTTGTAGTCGAGATGGGAGTTGAATTTGAATTGAGATATTACCCCGAACGAGGGAACCTCTGTCGCCGTTACCATGGCTTGTCCGCCCTGCTCTTCCCTTAGTTCACCGGCATAATCGGCAAATATGGAAGATAAGTAGGATGAGCCCAGACCTCCTTTCGTACTATTGACCGAGTTGGCTGAAATCATCACTCGGGCTCTGCCTTCGTTGACAAGATTTTTCTCGAACTCATCCTGGATCACCAGAATAATATCCGATTTTCCTGATTCTATGTGGCGCATGGCTTCGGGATAAGTGGTCGAAATATCGGTCAGTTTGAAATAACCGGATGCATCTATTTTGTTGACCAGCCGCTCTGAATAGCTACTATGGTCGTTGTCGATAATACTCAACTTGACCTCTTTTATCTCCTGATTGGCTGCCCACGGGAAAACCAGCATCACCATCAGGGGCATCACCACTATTATTTTTGGCAGGAAGCTGTTTCTCCCAATTTGTTTGAACTCCTTTTCTATTAAAAATTTCAGCATGGCTTTCTAATTTAACCGAATTTTGAATTTACGCAGTGCCAACATGATCAGTGCGGCAGCCATGGCGATGATAACAACTAATTCTTTTGTAACGAATTGCACTTCCACCCCTTGGATCATTATTTTCTTCACTATCGCGATATACCAGCGGGCAGGGACCATAGCGGAAAACCATTGTAAAAGGAGCGGCATGCTTTCGATAGGGAATATCATACCTGACAGTAACATGGTCGGTAACATCAATCCCATCCCGGAAGCGAGCATTGCGGCCATCTGGGTATTGACCATCGTCGATATGAATATACCCAATGCCAACGCCACAAGAATAAATAGCAGGGATACCACCGTGAGCCAGAAGAGGCTTCCTGCGACCGGTACGTCAAGGACAAATACCGACAGGAGGAGTATGGTGATAAGATTGACCATGGACAAGGTGAAATAAGGGACCACCTTGGCCAGAATGATGGATATCGGTTTTATGGGCGATGAAAGCAGTATCTCCATTGTTCCGGTCTCTTTTTCACGGACAATAGCTATCGATGTCATCATGGCGCAGATCAACATCAGAATCAACCCCATCACGCCCGGAACGAAGTTGTAGGCGCTTTTTAATTGCGGGTTATAGAGCATTTTTATTTCAGGGACGATCTGGAATGGTATCCTGTATTGTTCCATCAACTCCTGTTGATATGAATTCAGTATGCCCGAAGCATATCCGGTGAGCAGTGATGCCTGGTTGGGGTCGGTCCCGTCGGCTATCAGCTGCACTTTTGCTTCACCCCTGTGTAGCAGGTTTTCGGCGAAATTCTCGCTGAAAACGATCATCAAGTTGATTTTTCCGTATTTGAACAGATCGTTGATCTGATCGATGCTTGTCAATTCTTCAGCGATGATAAAATATTCACTTGACCTGATGCGTTCCTTGATCAGTTGAGTGGAAGTATCTTTTGATGGGTCGAACAGGGCTACTCTCACATCCTTCACCTCCGTGGTGATGGCGAAGCCGAACAGCAGGATTTGGATGACCGGCATGGCCAATAGGATCATCATCGTCCGTTTGTCCCGAAAAATGTGATGATATTCTTTCCTTACGAATGATCTGAATTGTTTCATTTTTACTCAATTCTTGTCGCTTTTCTTGCCAGTTGTTGGAAAACCTCATCCATATTGGATGCCTGAAATTGATGGCGCAGGGTCTTGGGACTGTCGAGGGCTTCTATCCTGCCATCCACCATGATCGATACGCGATCGCAATATTCTGCTTCATCCATATAGTGGGTCGTCACGAAGAGGGTGATGCCCCGTTCGGACGCCTGGTAGATAAGTTCCCAGAATTGGCGGCGGGTGACAGGGTCAACACCGCTGGTCGGCTCATCCAGAAAAACCACCTTTGGTTCGTGGAAGATGGAGACCGAAAAGGAGAGTTTCTGTTTCCAACCCAAGGGCAGTGATTTCACCAGGGATTCCCGCTCCTTTTTCAATCCGAGTTCCCGTAAGATTGCGTCAGTTTTGACGGCTATCTCTTTATTCTTCAGGCCGTAAATACCACCGAAAAGGCGCAGGTTTTCCCATACTTTCAGATCTTCATACAGCGAGAACTTCTGACTCATATAACCGATGTTTCGTTTCACCTTTTCCGGTTGGTGAGCAATATCGAATCCGGCAACACTCCCTGTGCCCGAGGTGGGACGGCTCAATCCGCACAACATCCGCATGGCAGTGGTTTTACCTGCCCCGTTGGCCCCGAGAAAACCAAATATCTCCCCTTTGGCTACTTCAAAGGAGATCTGATCGACGGCGGTGAAATTGCCAAACCGCTTGGTCAGCTTTTCCGTGTATATCACTTTCTCTTCCATTGTTTTATTTTTTTGATAACAGTATAAAACAGTTCTCCATCGTTAAGCCTGTCTTTTTGATAATAACATGAAGCAATCCTCCACTGTGGGCTGAATTTCCTGAATGGCAATATCCGAATAAGATCTTTCCATCAGGAATTCTCTCAGCTGCCCGGGGGTTGCCTGATGGTTGAGCGTGACGTGAAACGTTTCGCCAAAGGAGAAGGAGGAGCGGATGAAAGGAGAATCGGCCAAATCCCTTAATAGCCGGTGCATCCGGCTGGCTTGCACGGACCAGAGAGTATATGGATAGTCGGCGATGATATTTTTCGGGGTGTCCACTTTTAAAAATTGACCATCCAGTATCAGGGCGATGCGATCACAGCGTGTCGCTTCGTCCATATAGGGAGTGGAAACGATGATGGTAATGCCCTCCACTTTCAATTTCATCAGCATCTCCCAGAATTCTTTGCGCGAGACGGGATCCACGCCGGTGGTCGGTACGTCGAGAAACAGAACTGTCGGCTTGTGGATAAGGGCACAGCTCAATGCCAGTTTCTGCTTCATCCCTCCGGAGAGCTTTGCCGTCCTGCGGGTCTTGAACGGCTCAATCTGCTTGTAGATATCTTCTATGAGATGATAATTCTCCTCAATGGTGGTATGGAAGACGGTGGCAAAAAAGTGCAGATTTTCCTCTACCGTCAAATCCTGGTATAACGAGAACCTCCCCGGCATATAGCCGATAACCTGGCGGATTTGTTTATAATCCTTTACCACATCCAGTCCGTTTATCGTGGCTGTTCCACTATCGGCGAGCAGGAGGGTGGTCAGGATTCGGAAAAGTGTCGTCTTTCCGGCTCCATCGGGACCGATGATACCGTAGATCTCACCTTTCTCTACTTCCAGACTCAAGTTTGTAAGGGCTTGTGTCGTTCCGTAACTCTTGTTGATCTTATGGGCTGATAAGGCTATCATGGCTGGTCGATCTTGATTTCTCCATACATCCCTTTTTTGATGTAACCATCGTTCTGGACGGCAACTTTTACGGCATACACAAGGTTGGCGCGTTCATCGCGGGTTTGAATCGATTTCGGCGTGAATTCCGCCTTGTCAGCGATCCAGATGATTGTTCCCGGATATTCCCTCCGATCCGATTTTCCCTGATCCGCATACACTTTCACCGACTGCCCGATTTTTAGGGAAGTGAGCTGGTCGGCAGTGACATATACCCTTAACTTCATATTTTCGATATCGGCCACTTTGAACAATGTTCTTCCCTGCATGGCCAATTCTCACTGTTCGGCATACTTCGACAGGACGGTGCCGTTGATAGGACTTGCAATAATACTTTTTTGTATCTGGTCGTCAATTTGGGCGATCTGGGCGATCAATCCCGCACTTTCTCCCGAAATACTGCGGTTGTTGTTCTCCAACGTTTCCGTTTGTGCGGAGAGTTGCTTCTCGAGCAGGGCGACCTGTGCGTTGATGTCATCCAGCTGTTTCCGGTTGGCGGCATTGGCGTTGACCAGCTGCTCGAACCTTTTCTTTTCATTTTTCTGCGTGGTGATCTGTTGCCGGATCGAAGCGATTTGTCTGGAGACATTATACTGGCGGCTCTCTACCGCTTTCAAACCGGCCAGCAGTTGCATCTTCTTGAGATGAAGCTGTACGGTGTCGATATAACCCACTTGACTGCCTGCTTCCACCTTTTGCCCCTCTTCGATTCTGAATTGGATCAATTCACCGCTTCCCCTGGCGGATACGGTGACTTCCCTGGCTTCAAAAACGCCCGAAGCGTCATAGCTCCCTTTGCCGTCTCCACATGAAATGAGAATGGCCGCAGTGATTCCGATAAGAGATAAAATATTTTTTTTCATTATGATGGTCTGTTTTAATTGTTGGTGGCGAATTTGAGATTGTAGATGGCGAGCAGGAGTTCGGTTTCGTGCAAAATCTTTTCCTGTATCGCCATTTGTTCGGCATTGATATCCCGGGTAAGATCGCTTCCGGAGATGGTCCCGTTGGCCATTTTTACTTCCGAAGCACGTTTGACGGACCCTCTCAACGCAATGATTTCATCGTCGTATTTCAACTGTTCGTAACAGTTGTCGATATGGTTGTTTTTTTGGGTTACATCGAGGTGCGTATTGAACAGGAAAGTCTCACGTTGGTTTTCAATGCTCTCTATATTGTTTTGGATGGCCTTTCGGTTGTTTTTTAGGGTGTAAAAGTTTCCTATATTCCAGGATAGCCTGACACCGGCAATATAGTAAGCTTTAAAATTGTCTTGTAACATGTTCAATCCCGGTTTACCGTAACCTCCCGTGGCAAACAATCCCAATTTTGGCATCAACCCTGAAGTTATTGTATGATCCTTTATAGCAAGATTTTGGATCTGGAGGTGGTATAAATCCAATTCGGGACGATTAATCGTATGGGTGGAAGGACGAACCGGTACCGGTTTTGCGAATTCCGTAGTTTCACTCAACTCTTCACCGATCAGCGTCGATAGTATCTCGATGTAGCCCTTTTTGGTATTGATGCACTGGACTTCACGCTGTGTTGCTTTTAGGATATCTACTTTGACGGCATCCAGATCGACCTGATTGGCTATCCCATGTTGGACGTATGATTCTATCAGCTTGTAATTCCTTTCGAGCTCAGCTTGCAATAGCCGAATTTGACGAGTTTGGGCATCGGCGAGTAGGATGCCAAAATAGAGCTGGTTGATCCTTTCGTTGATGGCGTAAATGCTCACCTCCACATTCTTTTTACTGACTTCGGCAGCTGTTTCTATTCCTTCCTTTTGCGACTTGATGGCACCGCCATCCCATATGATCTGATTTACATCGAGGCTTGCGTTGTATTGATCTTTGCTCAATGTAGGGATATCCATGCCCTGTAAACCCAACTGAGAAAAATCGATCGGCAATTTTGTCACATCCGACTGGTACGTTGCTTTGGTCGAAAAAGTGACCTGCGGCAAATAAGCTTTGTGGGCATTTGACAGGTTGTACTCCTTCGTTTTCTCGATCAGATTGTATTGCCTGATCAGAGGATAATTTTCCTGCGCTTTCGTATAACAATCCTCGATCGTTAATTGGGCGAAAGCCGTCAGATAACCCAAGAATAGGAGACCGGTAATGAGAAGCTTTTTTATCATATTTCTGTCTCGTTAATTTGATTATTTAATGCTTAGTTAATTCAGGGATAAAAATATATTGGGAGATCCGGATTTAATCGTTATATCGCTTCATTGGCTCCCAAGTGATAATTATACTCTTAAACGGGATAGAACCGTCTCTATCACCTCTTTTTTCCGCTCTTCCAACATGGTGTCAAACTCTTTCTCTCCCAAATGTAAAGCCCTCTGAAGGATAGGTTTTACCAAGAAAGGTGTAACATTCAATGATATAATCGTAATCAACAGGTTTATTCCCGTAATCGGACGAATAGTGCCCCTTTTGACCTCCTTTTCCAGTTCTGCTTCCACTCGAAGAAAAAGAGGAGTCACTTGCTGCCTCAACCTCTCTACTAAAGATTGAAGCCGGGTAGGATTGGAGGATATCTCATGCAATACAAACTGGGCAAGCTGCGGGTTTTGTTTCAGAAAATCGAAATAGAATCCGATTACTTGGGTTACCCGTTCCTCTATGGTTGATCCGTTCACCCCTATGTGCAAGATATTGGTGGCTATCATGCCAATTTTTTCTTCGAATATCTTTTCGAACAGATTGTCTTTGGTCCGATAGTAGTAATGCACCAACGCCTGATTACAGCCTGCCAGCTTCGCAATCTGAGCTGTCGATGTTTTTGCATAACCCTGCTCCAGAAAGAGCTTTTCGGCTGCTTCCAAAATTTGGAGCTCCATACTTTTATCTTCTATTTTCATTGATTTGAATTTGTTTAATTAATCAATTAAATTGCAAAGTTAAATGAAATAATTAAATAGCAATTTTTTTTTAAAAAAAATTACCGCACTGAACATAATTGATGATGAACCAATCAAATAAAACAGTTGGGGTACGACTAAAGTGAATTCATTATTTTGAAGAAAGAGGGGCGAATATTGGCAAATATTCCAGGGAAAAGTTATTTTTGCATAAAATAAACTCAGGGAACGCTATGGAGCAATTGTTTACAATCACTTGGTTTACGGGAGAAAAGTCAAAACGTATGTCGGCTTTTATGTTTGAGCCGCATAGCCACGACTTTGAAGAGCTTGTGATCTGTAAGACCGGGATGATAGAACACCTCATCGATTTCGATCGTTCGAGATTGACTGCTCCCCTGGTTTGTTTTGTCAGTAAAGGGAAAGTACATACAGTGGATATGCTTCCTGACGCACAAAACAGATATCCCGAAGGATGGATATTCCGGTTTAAGAGTAGTCTGATCTCAGAATCGCGTTTCCAGCTTTATTCCAATTATCACGATTACGCCAATGTGGAACTGCCGATAGGGGAGAGTTTCGACCGGATCTGTGCCGTTACGCAAATGATCGAAGATGAATATGTAAAAGATACGGCTGATTTCTCCATAATCAGAAGCCTTTTAAGCACACTTTTCGTGTTAATCGAAGCCGAGCGAAAAAAGAAAGCCCTACCTGTAAGTACGGATAATAATCAGAATATTACCTTTAAATCGTTTTTGCGCATTCTGGAAGATAATTTTAAACGGGATGTAAGTGTGGACTTTTACGCGGAGAAACTGAATATGTCTGCGCGTAATCTGAATCTGATCTGTCGCACTATTTTGCAACGGAGTGTATCTGAAATTATCGAAACCCGCAAACTGACCGAGGCAAAGAATCTGCTGATGCATTCCAACAAGACAATCTCCGAAATCGGATTCGATCTTGGCTATAATGAAAAGGCCTATTTCACGAAAGTATTCAAAAAGAAAGCGGGAGTCACTCCGTCTGAGTTCCGTAAGGAGATGAAAAAGATGCTTTAATCGCCATATTGCCGATATTTACTACCATTCTTCCTAAAAGTATTACCCTTGCCCTTAAAAATACCCTGATCTTTGCGGCGTAATTCATTATTAAAACAACAAGAATATGAAAATGTATAATTACTTAATAGCGTTGGCGCTTATTGTAGTGGTATCGGCGTGTGGCGGAAAAAGTTCAGGCAATAAAACGGAGGCATCCGCGGCGAAAGAAGCTGCAGTTGCCGAAGGGCAGAACCTGGTTGTGGAGCTGGCTGCTTCAACAATTAACTGGAAAGGATTTAAACCCGGCGGTAGTCATTACGGTGTCTTGAGTCTCAAATCAGGCGAACTGCATATCGATGGCGGCGAACTGAAATCAGGTACATTCGTGATTGATATGAACTCTATTTACGTAGAAGATCTTGAAGCCGGAA
>JAAYFR010000116.1 GCA_012728155.1 Bacteroidales bacterium
GATACCTTGCTCTATATGGAAGGGGATAAGGCGGTTGCATCGTTGCAAATGTTGCTCTATCAATTTACTTTTTGTGGAACAGAAATTCCTGTCATCTATCTTTCCGGAGTTGCTACCCTCCCCGCACACCGGAAAAAAGGATATGTGCGGCAGCTCCTGACAAGAAGTTTTGAAGAGGCGTTTCAGAGAGATGTTCCGTTGATGTTGCTTGTTCCGCAAGAGGAGTGGCTACTGAAATTCTACGACAAGTATGGTTTTGCACAGACATTCGATAGCGGTACGGAGCCTTTACTTTCGCTGAAAGCATTGATAGAAAAATACCGTGATGACCTGCCTACTGCATTCGGCGAGTTTGATGCCTTTTTTAGACAAAAAGATATGACTGTACAGAAATCTTTTGACGATTTCCGGGCTATAGTGGAGGAGGCGGCACTTTACGACTTTCCGGCAAAAAGAAATTTGATGGGGATGGCACGTGTGATTGATGCGGAAAGAATGCTCTCTCTGTTTGCCGCCTATTATAAAGGGAAATCATTTTCTCTTTCCCTCCACGACGAGTTGATTGAACAGAACAATGCCCTATTTACCATCAGTAAGGGAGAGATCAAGAGGGAACTTCCGTTCAATGAGTCGGGTAGTTTGGTCGGCGAAGAGTGTATGGCAGTCGATGTAAGAGAACTTGCACAGCTGCTCCTTGGATACCATACATCAGAAAAAAAGGCACTGTTGCACACCCTTTTCCCCGAAAAAATAGCCCAGATGCATTTTATGCTGGAATAGCCACCCCATCACAGCCATTTCTTCTTCCTGAAAAAATACAAGATAAATAGTGACGATATGACCATCAATATAATTGCGCCGGGATATCCCCATTTTTTATGCAGTTCCGGCATAATGTCGAAGTTCATCCCGTAGATGCTCGCAATCAGGGTGGGCGGCATAAAAATTACCGATACGATGGTGAATATCTTGATGATCTTGTTCTGTTCAATGTTTACATACCCAAGGAAAGTATCTTGTAGATAGTCGAGGCGGTCGAAACTGAATTTGATGTGCTCTACTAATGAGTTGATATCCTTGATGATGATGGTGAGCTTGGGCTGTAACTCAGCAGGAATGAATTCACTCCGTAACATACTCGATACCACGCGCTGTTTGTCGATAATATTTTCACGGAGCATCATCGTTTTCTCTTGCAGGTTCTTGATCTCCGACAGCAATTCCTCGTCGGCTTCCTGCAAAGTGAGAGAGTTACTTAACTGGGTGATTTTCTGGGTCATATTTTCAATCATGTCGGCGTCAAACTCTACGCGTGTTTCTAAGAGTGCCACCAATACGTGGGCTCCGGTGGGATAGTTTCGCGGGTTGGCCGAGATTTTTTTCACTGTTTCATGAAATGAGATCAGCTCCTCACCACGCACAGTCACCAATATATAGTTTTTGAGTATAAACGAAACAGGATCGGTTTCGAAATTAGACAACAGGAAGTTGGAGTTGACCACCAGTGTGTCGTTGGTCTCGATATAACGCGACGACATCTCGATTTCGATCATCTCTTCCTCTTCCTGGATATATATCTTGAGGAAATCTTCGAGTTCGTTCTCTACCTCTTCGTCCACGTCGTTGAGGTCGATCCAGAGAAAATTGCCGATAGGGTTTGACTTTAGGAAATCGAGGCTGCGGCTCAATCTTACGATGCCGTCTTTGTGATAAAAAAGTTTTATTTCCGCCATGATATCTCCTTTTTAATCGTGATTCAAATTAGTTTTAAAATGGTCTATCTCTTTTCCGGGGGAGCTTGTTTGACCAGCGGTTCCAACAGTTTGGTCAGTGTTTCGAATTGCGCGATCGACAATTGCTCCGGTCGTTTCGTAAGCATAGGGTCGTCGGGCAAAGGTTCCTCTCCGGAGAGTAGTGATTTGACGGAGTTGCGGAGCATTTTTCGCCGCTGGTTAAATCCTGTCTTCACTACCATTTTGAATAGCTTTTCATCGCAGTTGAGTTGCTTTCGCTTATTGCGGGTGAGCCGTACAACTGCCGATTTGACTTTGGGCGGAGGAATGAATGCCTGCTCACTTACCGTGAAGAGGTATTCAACATCATACCATGCCTGCAATAAAACCGTCAGGATGCCGTAAGCTTTGCTGCCGGGCGAGGCAACCATGCGTTCTGCAACCTCCTTTTGAGTCATACCCGAACAACAGGGAATGGAGTCTTTGTTGTCGAGGAGCTTGAAAAAAATTTGTGAGGAGATATGATAGGGATAATTACCGATAAGACAGAAAGGGGTGTCAAAATATTGTCCGAGATCCATCCGAAGAAAATCCTGCTCCAGAATCTTACCCTCCAGCATGGGGTAGTGCTCTTTGAGGTAAGCAACCGACTCCCGGTCGATCTCTACCACAGTAAGGTCTCTCCGGTTCTCCAGTAGGAATTCGGTAAGCACACCTGTCCCGGGACCCACCTCCAACACGGGAAGCGAGGGGTGCCCATCAAGGGTCGCCGCAATGCGACGCGCGATTTCCTTCTCTTTGAGGAAATGTTGTCCCAGGTTTTTTTTTGCTTTTACGGGAAACATTGCAATATGGTGATTATTCCTTATCTTTACCGCCGCAAAGGTAATATTTTATTGTATAAAACAGGACAAATGCGCTCATAAAAAAAGAGATACAATCGTTGCACGACTTGTATCTGCTTGCCTTTGTACATAGGCGGCAATCGCAGTTGTATAAGATCTCAATGAATTGATAGCAGGTGAAAGTAAATAAAGATTCGTTCAAGCGTTTGTTGAAGATACTTTTTTCCCTGTCGCTCGGATTATTGATTATTTGGGCGATGTACAGGAATACCGATGTGAGGGAGTTATGGCAAATCACTAAATCAGCCAATATTGGTGTGATAGCAGCTTCTCTCATTTTTGGACTGATAGGGAATTATATAAGGGGATTAAGGTGGGAGTTATTCGTCAATTCGCTTGGATATCATCCTCCCCGAGCCAGTCTGGTTTATGCAACGCTGGGTAATTATGCCGTCAATTTTGTGCTTCCGCGTGCCGGAGATGTATGGCGATGCGGAGTGGTGAGCCGTGATGACAAGATCCCCTTCGCGAAGACGGTGGAAACATTCCTGGTGGATAAGATGCTGGATATTATGGCAGGACTGACCA